>NZ_AMZQ01000005.1 GCF_000313615.1 Campylobacter showae CSUNSWCD
GCAAAAGAGCATAATAGCATAGATGCGCACAAGGCGAGAAACGCTTTATGTTTCATGCGAATTCCTTTCGGATGCCGAATTTGCAAATTTAACTGCAAATTCGGCTTTAAATTTAAAAAGCATTGCAGATCAAATTTAATCTGCAATGCAACGATTTACAAGTATTTCGAGGCGATTTTTAGGGTTGCGCGGCTAAAATTTTGCGCAGGCTAGACAAAATAGTCTGCCAAGCAAAATTTTAGCAAGCTCCGCAAAAAGCGTCCGAAAGACGCCGCAAATTAGCCTATATTCTCACCGGCTATCATACCAAATGTTAAGCAGTCTGCAATCGCCACGCTACCTAAGCGGCTAGCTCCGTGTACGCCGCCTGTGATCTCGCCTGCGGCAAATAGTCTAGGAATCGGCATCTCGGTTTGCAGAGATATAACCTGAGCTTTGGTATTGATATCGATACCGCCCATAGTGTGGTGAAGTTTTGGCGTACCGCGCATAGCATAGAAAGGCGGTTTAGAGATATCTACGCCGTTTGTAGTGGTTTTATCCATCGGTTTGCCAAAGTCTTCGTCTTTGCCTGATTTAACGAAGCTATTGTATCTCTCGACGGTCTTTTTTAGCTCTGCAGCAGGGATTTTATAAGCTGCAGCTAGTTCGTCTAGGGTTTCAAATTTCTTTAGTACGCCAGATTCTAGCGGTTTAGTGTAGTGCTCAGGTATGACCATATTTTTTACGCCATCACTATCGCAGAAGTTGATCGGATAGATATCAGCTTTTGCGTCGATTACTTTAAACATAGCTTGAGAGCGAGTGCGGCGGTCTGCTAGCTCGTTCATGTAGCGTTTGCCGGTTCTTGGATCTACTGAGATACCGTAGCGGAAGCTTCCGTTTACGTTAAACATAGAGCCTACGCCAAAGCCTTTTTCATCAGGGCATGCCCATGGACCAAACTGTATCCAGCTTAGCTGCACCGGAGTTGCGCCGATTCTTAAAGCCTCTTTCATAGCGCCTGCGGTAGCTCCTGGGTGGTTGGTGCTATCTGTGGTAGGTAGGATAGATGGATCTTGGACTTGTCTAAAGAATATGTCGCGGCAAAATCCTCCTGCTGCTAGCACTATGCCTTTTTTAGCTTTTATAGTCTTTTTAGTTCCTGTAGTGTTTTCGGCGTCGTCTTTTTGACTCTTTGAGTCGAATTTATAATCCTCTCTGATGATCACGCCGTCTACGCCGCCGTCTTCGCCTAGAACGAATTCGTCAAATTTAGCTCTTTGTCTTAGCTCGCAGCCTTGTAGGTTTTTAAAGTATTCTACCATCGGCTGAACGATACCCGAACCCGAGCCGTTAGCTGTTTGAAGCGATCTAGGTACGCTGTGTCCGCCTGCGTGAGTAACTTTATCTATGTATTTAGCGCCGCATTTTAGAGTTAGTTTATATGCGTCTTGAGCGCGAGTAGCGATGGTGTCGATGAGATCTACGTGGTTTAGTCCGCGGCCGGCTTTTAGGCAGTCTTTGATAAATAGCTCGTTGCTATCTTTGATGCCTTCTGCTTTTTGTTTGTCGCTGTTTGGAACGGCAAATATGCCGCCATTAATTACGGAGTTACCGCCGACGCGTCCCATCTTTTCTAGGATTAGGACTTTATTGCCCTTTTCGGCTGCGGTGATACCGGCTGCTAGTCCTGCAAAACCGGAACCAACGATAACTACGTCCCACTCCTCGTCAAATTTGACGTCTTTAGCGTTAACAGCTGCTTGTGCATTTACTCCGCCTAGAGCCAAAGCTCCGGCACCTACCATACTTAACTTAACAAAATCCCTTCTTGAAACGTTTGAGTTTTTCATAGCTTCTCCTTAAATTTATTTAGCTATTACCTGTAAATCTTTAATTTACGACTCTACTCTAAATACCTTTATTACTATTGGTGTCTTTTGAGCGTCCTCCTTGGATTAAATTTATTTTAGCTAGTGTTATTATAGGACTTAACTTTAAAGAATAAGCTTAAATGAAGTTGTAATTTATAATTTATTTGTAATATTAAAGGATATATTTGTCTTGAGAGGAGTGATTGTATCGGGCTAAGGATGGTGAAAAATAAAATTCAAATTTACAGGATTAAATTTGAATTGTGACGTTAAATTTGGAGGTAGAGAGCGGCGGTTGGATGGTAAATTTAAATTAATCGGCAAAAATTTGCAGATGAAACGGCGGCAAATTTAACCATATTTGCCGCTTGAAAGCTAAATTTAGCCTAGTCTTTTATGTAAAATTTGAGAAAATCCCCATAGAAGTCTTGCCTGCGCGAGTTCGGTTTTTTCGAGTTTTGCTACCATCATCTCTTCGTTTTTGCCTAGGCGCGAAACCACCTCGCCAAATGGGCTAATCAGCATCGAATCGCCGTAAAAGCTCCACTGCTCGCCGCTTGCGGCCTTGTGATTGCCGACGCGGTTTACGCGCAGAACATAGACGTTGTTCGTAAAGGCGCGGGTTTTTAGCAACTCTTCCCAGCGCGACTCGCTAAAAAACGTGCATGCGGTAGGGACTACGACGGCATCGACCTTCTTGCGCGCCATATACGCCCATGCCGCGTCAAAATGCGCCTCAAAGCCAAACATCACGCCGATTTTAAATTTCTCGTAGCTAAAAACTGGCAAATTTAGCTCGCCCTCGGCCTTGTTGTCAAAAAATTTCGTCTCGTTCCAGTGCAGGTAGGGCATCAAGATCTGCTGCTCGTAAAAGCGCGACGACGCGGGGCTAAATCTCGCCGCAACCTTAATGAAGCCTTTGCCTTTTGGTAACACGAGCGGGGCTAGGATTTCTAGATTGTATTTTTGCGCCATCGCGGCAAGCGCGTGCTTTTTGCGCTCGCTTTGTTCCTTGATGAGACTTTTTGGCATTAGCTCTAGCTCTTTAAAAAAGCTGTTTAGCACGTACTCGCCAAGCACCACGAGCCTGGCTCCCTCATCGGCACAAATCCTAAAATAATAATCAAGCCGCGACTCGCTCATGGGCTGCGTGGGTAGCTGCAGGGCGCAAACGGCCGCGGTAGCGTTATTCATCGTCTGCATCCTTTACCACTAGCTTTGCGTTTTGCAGGATCTTGTCTGCTTCCTCGAGTAGCTTTTTGCCTTCTTTATGTAGCTTGACGCTTTGTTCTAGGCTCAAATTTTCATCGCCTAGCTGTTTTAAAATTTCATTTGCTTTGGCGAGTTTGCTTTCAAAATCCTCGCTTAAATTCTCACTCATCTAAAACCTTTTTTATGATTTTTTCAAATTTATCTACTTCGACCAAAAACGCGTCGTGGCCGTAGTCGCTGTCTATCTCGTGATAATCGCACGCCTTGCCGATACCGCACAGCGTCTCGTGCATTTCGCGCATGCAGCTTGGCGGAAACAGCATATCGCCGCTAAATGCGACCAGCGTAACTTTAGCGCAAATAGGCAAAAGAGCGTGCGCAAGGTCATCGTAGTGGCGCGTGCAGTCAAAGATATTCATCATCTTTACGATATAAAGGTAGCTCAGCGGATCAAAGCGCTTTGGAAAGCTGTGGCCGTTGTACTCCATATAGCGATCGACCTGAAACCGCCCCGTAAGCTCGTAAAGGCCGTCGGTTTCTACGTAGTTGCGGCCAAATTTGGAATCCATGGAGCTAGGCGAGAGAAAGCTGATGTGCCCCGCCATACGCCCTAGCGCCATGCCGGTTAGCCCCTGAGCGGCGATGTCGTTTTCGTCGTATTGTCCGTCTTTGAAACCTGGATCGCGTAGGATGCCCTCGATCGCTATTTTGTTAAACGCGATCGCCCAGGCCTTGCTCTGATAGGTGCTGGCTAGGATGATGACGTTTTTGGCGAAATTTGGAAATTCGATCGCAAAACAAAGCGCCTGCATGCCGCCTAGGCTACCGCCCACGACCGCATGCGCTCGCTCTATGCCTAAGTGCTCAAAAAGCCTCATCTGCGCCTTTACGACGTCGCTGATGGTTAGCACCGGAAAGCGTAAACGATACTGCTTGCCCGTGCTTTTTTCGATACTTAGGGGATTTGTAGAGCCGAAATTTGAGCCGAGGATATTTACGCAGATGACGAAAAATTTGCTCGTATCTATGCCTTTGCCTTCGCCCACTAGCGCGTCCCACCAGCCAAATTTCTGCTCGTTTTCGTATCTGCCTGCGGCGTGGTGGCTGCCAGTTAGCGCGTGACAGACGACTATGACGTTGCTTTTATCTTGGTTTAGCTCGCCGTATGTTTCGTAGGCAAGCTCAAATTCGGGTAAAATTCGGCCGCTCTCCAGATAGAGCGGCTCGTCAAATTTTACTTTGCCGGTTTGTAAATTTAGCACTAATTGACTTTGTAGTTAGGGGCTTCTTGCGTGATGACGACGTCGTGAACGTGGCTCTCTTTTAATCCAGCGCTCGTGATCTCAACGAACTGGGCTTTTTCCTGAAGGGTTTTGATATCTTTTGAACCCATGTAGCCCATCGCGCTTCGTAGGCCGCCAACTAGCTGATGTACGACCTCTTTTATACTGCCGGCGAACGGTACGCGGCCCTCGATGCCTTCTGGTACGAGTTTATCTTGCGCGGTGCCTTCTTGGAAATATCTATCGCTGCTGCCTTTCGTCATCGCGCCGATACTTCCCATACCGCGGTAGACTTTATACTGGCGTCCTTGGAAGGTTATCACCTCGCCCGGAGTCTCCTCGCAGCCAGCTAGTAAGCTACCCGCCATCACGCAGCTAGCGCCTGCGGCTAGGGCTTTGGCTACGTCGCCTGAGTACTTTAGTCCGCCGTCTGCGATGACTGGGATACCGTATTTTGCAGCTTCGGCCGAGCAGCTATCGACGGCGAAAATTTGAGGTACGCCAACGCCCGCTACCACGCGAGTGGTGCAGATGGAGCCCGGTCCTATGCCTACCTTGATACCGTCGGCGCCTGCTTGCGCTAGGTCTTTGACGGCAGCCGGGTTTGCGATATTTCCCGCGACGACGTCCACTTTTAGCTCGGCTTTAACCTGTTTTAGCGTGTCTAGTACGCCTTTTGAGTGGCCGTGAGCGGAGTCTATGACGATGACGTCTACGCCGGCTTCTGCTAGAGCTTTTGCTCTGTCCATTTGACCTACGCCGATGGCTGCGGCTACGCGGAGTCTGCCGTAGGCGTCTTTGTTCGCGTTTGGATACTCTTTGCGTTTTTTTAGATCTTTTATGGTTATGAGACCTTCTAGGTGGCCGTCTTTATCGACGATAGGTAGTTTTTCTACGCGGTTTTGAGAGAAAATCTTCTCCGCGTCGTCTAGCGTGCAGCCCTTTGGAGCCGTGATTAGCGGGGCTTTAGTCATCCTGTCTTTTACGAGGACGCTTCTGTCGTTTTCAAATCTCAAATCGCGGTTGGTTAGGATTCCTATCAGTTTATTTTCCTCATCTACAACAGGAACGCCAGAGATATGCAGATCCGCCATCATATCAAGCGCCGAGCCTACGCTAGCGTTTGGCGAGATGGAGATAGGATCGATGATTACGCCACTTTCGCTTTTTTTGACGCGGCGGACCTCTTTGACCTGGCTTTGTATGTCCATATTTTTATGTATGACGCCAATACCGCCCAGGCGCGCCATCATGATCGCCGCGCGGTGCTCGGTGACGGTGTCCATCGCAGCCGATACGATCGGGATATTTAGCTCCACGTTTCTGCTAAAGCGCGTTTTTATATCTACTTGTTTGGGCAAAATTTCGGAGTACTGTGGGACGAGTAAAACGTCGTCAAAGGTGAGAGCCTTTGTAACTATCTTCATGCGTTTATCCTTTTATAGAGTTTTCTAAACTAAGTGCGCCTTCTAGCAGCGTTTTTTCATCCCACGCCTTTGCGATGAGCTGAGCCGAGACGTTTAGGCCGTCCGCGTCTTTTGCCACCGGAACCGAGATGGCAGGCAAGCCGGCTAAATTTACACTGATCGTATAGATATCTGACAGATAGGAATCTAGCGGGTTTTTTAGCTCGCCAAATTTATACGCGGTGCTAGGGGCGACAGGCATCAAAATGAGGTCGCATTCGCTCAAAATTTGCTCATACTTGGCCTTGGTGTGAGCGCGAGCTTTTTGAGCCTTGATGTAATACGCGTCGTAGTAGCCGCTGCTAAGCACGAAAGTACCGAGTAAAATTCGCTTTTTTACTTCTTCGCCGAACCCTTCCGAGCGCGAGTTGATGTAGAGTTCTTTTAAATTTTTAGCTTCTGCCCTGCGTCCGTATCTCACTCCGTCGTAGCGGCTGAGATTTGCGCTGGCTTCGGCGGTGGCGATGATGTAGTAGGTCGCGATGTCGCATTTTGAGTTTTCTAAATTTTTATAGATTATTTTGTGGCCTGCGGCTTTTAAAATTTCGACCGCTTTTAAAAGCGCCTTTTTGGTCTCTTCCGAGGCTTCGTTTATGTAGTTTTCGATGACGCAGATCGTGAGTTTTTTGTCCGCGTTTAGTTTGTCCGCTACGCTTTCAAATTTGATATCCGCGCTCGTGCTGTCTTTGTCGTCGTGTCCTGCGATGATGTCGTACAGGATCGCGGCGTCCTCGACGTTTTGCGTTATCGGTCCGATCTGATCGAGCGAGCTAGAGTAGGAGCCCAGGCCGTATCTGCTGACGCGTCCGTAGGTCGGCTTTAGTCCCACGCAGCCGCAAAATGCAGCAGGCTGGCGTATTGAGCCGCCCGTATCGCTTCCTAGAGCAGCCACCGCTAACCCTGCGCCGACCGCGGCAGCCGAGCCGCCCGAGCTACCGCCCGGTACTCTCTCGCGGTTTAGAGGATTTAGCGTTTTGCCGTAGTAGCTGTTTTCGGTCGTATTACCCATGGCAAATTCGTCCATATTCGTACGGCCAAACGGCGCCAAGCCCGCTGCTAGCAGCTTTTCTATAACCGTCGCGTTATAAGGCGCGATGTAGCCTTGTAAAATTTTAGACGCACTCGTTACGCTCCAGCCCTTTACCTGGATGTTGTCTTTTATAGCGATCGGTACGCCCGCACCCAGTTTATCAAGCGGCAAATTTGCCAACTGCTCGACGTAGGCGCCAAGCTCTCTATCTGCGAAAATTTTCTTTTCCAGCTCGTTTCTAAGCTCGGTTACTTCGCCGGCGCTTAGCTTTAGAGCCTCTTTTAAAGTTATCATTTTTTATCCTTAAATTTTATTACCGCTACGATACCCGCGGCTGTGACCGCGAGGATGGCCGCGATAGTCGCCGCGACGAACCAAGCGGAGATAGGCTCAGACATTTTTTAGTACCTTTTCGCATCTCGGGCAGGTTTCGCCGTCGTGCTTAGCGGTAAATTTCCAACATCTCGGGCACTTGTGACGCGTTGATAAAACGAGTTTAAATTTATTGTTTCCGACGTCAAATTCAGCTAGACTGTCGCTGCCGTCTAGGCTCTGGACGTCACTAACCATATACCAGTCGCTTATCTCGTTTATATCTTCGCTCAGGATCAAATTTGAGCTGGTTTGTAGCACGAGCTCGAGGGTTGATTTTATCTTTTTGTCTTTTTTGAGTACGTCGATTAGTTCGAAAAATTTCTCGCGGCTAGCGACTAGTAGTTCGTCGTCTACGTTAAACTCAAAATCTAGCGGTGCGTACTCTAGATCAAAGGCGTCCGCCGCACCGTTTTTGATGATCTCAGGTGCATAGTCCATCACCTCGTCCACGGTGTATGTGAGCGTCGGAGCGATGAGCGGTAGGAGCGCTCTAGTAATTAGCGCCATCGCGCTTTGAGCCGAGCGGCGAGTATCGCTGTCTTTGGCGTCGCAGTATAGGCGGTCTTTGCAGATATCAAGATATATGCCGCTTAAATCCGCACTTAGGAAGTTCATCAGCAGGCTAAAGCCCTTTGAAAAGTCGTAGTTTCTAAACGCCGCTTCGGCCTCGTCGAATGCCTTTTTCGCGCGGCTTAGTATCCAGCGGTCTAGGATGTTGAAATTTGATGTTTCGATATCTTCTAGATCGTTTACGTTGGCTAGCAGAAATCTTATTGTATTGCGTATTTTTCGGTATTGCTCGCTTACTTGTTTTAGGATATTTTCGCTGATTTTTAGGTCGCTAGAGTAGTCGCTAAGCGCAACCCAAAGGCGTAAAATTTCCACGCCGTAGGTTTTAGCGACGTCTGCGGGAGCTACGACGTTGCCCTTGCTTTTACTCATCTTTTGACCGTTTTCGTCGACGGTAAATCCATGCGTGAGCACGCTTCTATACGGCGCTCTTCCTTGCGCGGCGCAGCTTAGCAGTAGCGAGCTTTGGAACCAGCCTCTGTGCTGATCGCTGCCCTCTAGATACATATCAGCAGGATAGCTACCCGCATCGTAGTCGCCGCTTTTTAGCACAGCAGCCCACGTCGAGCCGCTGTCAAACCAGACGTCTAGGATGTCCATAACTTTTTCTAAATTTTGCGGGTCATATTTGCAGTTTGCCGGCAAGAGATCTTTTATCTCACTGTCCCACCACGCGTCAGCGCCTTTTTGCTCAAATATCGCTGCGACGTTATCTAAAATTTCATCATCAAATATCGGCTCTTTGGTATCCTTATGCCTAAAAAACGCTATCGGCACGCCCCAGTCGCGTTGGCGCGAGATGCACCAGTCAGGACGATTTTCTATCATCGAGCCTATCCTTTTTACGCCGCTTGCAGGGTAAAATTTGACATTTTCAAGTTCTTTTAGCGCGACTTCTCGTAGCGTTTTGCCCTCGATTTTCGGTTCGTCCATGGCGATAAACCACTGCTTCGTAGCGCGGTAGATGACCGGCTTGTGCGTTCTCCAGCAAAATGGATATGAGTGGACGAATTTGCTAACTTTTAGCAAATTTGAGCCTAGAAGCTCTAAAATTTTCTCGTTCGCTTTAAAGATATGCATGCCGATTAGTTCGTCCGCTACGCCGTCTGGAAATAACTTTTTGGCCTTTAGCGTTTCGTCGTATAGTCCGCCCTCATCGACGGGCATGATGACTTCGATACCGTATTTTAGGCTGACGTGGTAGTCGTCCTCGCCGTGTCCCGGAGCGGTGTGCACTAGTCCCGTACCGCCATCCATAGTGACGTGATCGCCTAGGATAAATAGCGATTTTCTGCCGTTTAGCGGATTAACCGCGTGCAGGTTTTCAAGCTCGGCCGCGGCAAATTCTTTTAAAATTTCGCCCTTAGTTAGACCTTCTTTTTCCAGCTCGCTTAGCATCTCTTTGGCAAATATCAAATTTTCAGCCGTTAAAACGTAAATTTCATTTGGATTTAGCGAGATGGCTTGGTTTGCCGGCAATGTCCAAGGCGTGGTCGTCCAGATGACCGCGCTGGCGTCTTTTGTGCCGATTTTCGCCGCGGCTTCTTCGCCTAGCTTAAACGCGACGTAGATGCTGTAGTCCTCTTTGTCCTCGTACTCGACCTCTGCCTCGGCTAGAGCGCTTCTAGCCGCCCAGCTCCAGTATACCGGCTTACTGCGCTCGATCAAAAGTCCGCGTTTGGCGACTTTGCAAAGCGTTTTGTAAATCTCGGCTTCAAATTTAAATTTCATCGTCAGATACGGGTCGTCCCAGTCGCTAGCGACGCCTAGCTGCTTAAAGCTCTCCCTTTGCACGTCGATAAATTCTCTCGCGTGCTCGCGGCAAAGCTCGCGGATCTGCGTTTTGCTGAGGCTCTTTTTCTTGTCGCCCAGTTTTACCTCGACTTGCTGTTCGATCGGTAGTCCGTGGCAGTCCCAGCCCGGCGTAAATCTCACGTTTTCGCCGAAAAAGTAGTGCGTTTTTAAGATGATGTCTTTTAGGGTTTTGTTTAGCGCGTGTCCGATGTGGATGTTGCCGTTGGCGTAGGGAGGGCCGTCGTGCAGAGTGAAGCTTTTGGCGGCTTTTTGCCTTTTAGCTTTCATTTTTTCGTAGATTTTTCTATCATCAAACCACGATTTTAAGCGTTTGGGTTCGTTTTCGGGCAGGTTGCCGCGCATGGGAAATTCTGTGTTTGGAAGCAATAATGTATCTTTGTAATCCATAGGTTCGCCTTGAAGTAAAAAATTGGTAGATTCTATCCAAACGGCGATTAAATGCTACTGAAAAAACGCTATTTTAAGCTAAATTTATGTAAGATGTTTTTGGTTTTTAAAGGAGAAAACAGTGAAAAACGCACTACTGATCATCGGCGAAGATATCGGCGTAAACGCGCCTTTTTTGGATTATATTTTTTGCGCTTACAAGCGGCATTTCGGCGAGCTTGGCGAGTTTAGGTTCGTTAGCAAAAGCGACAAGGAGCTACCATTTATTATAGAGCATATTCTCGCACGCTCGGATAGTCTTTGCATCTACGCGTCGAGTCAAAACTGCTCCGTCGCGGCTAAAATTTTAGCTACGTTAAGCGGCGATATTTTGGAACTAAAATCCCCGCAAATGCTAGCTCCCAGCAGAGCCGAAAAATTTAGCGACGATGGATTTTTAATTAAACTAAATCAAACTTACGTAAATTTATTAAAGGCGGACGCGAACCAAAAACTGCCTGCCATAGATATCAAAACGCAGCGAGATTTCGACTATTTTCATCTTGTAGATATCGACGAGGAGAGCGCGAAAATCCTGCTCGAACCGCTGGCAAAAACCTATGATGTGCAGATTTATCCTTCTCAAATTTTGTCAAATTTGACGCTACTTAGAGTGGAGGCGAACAAATTCGGTCAAACCAGCGGCTTTATAAACGGCGCGAAAAATCTCTTTTCGGGCAAATTTGTTGAGGGCGAGGATGTTTTTCGTCACGTTGCGAGCACGCTCATTGAAAGCGGGCTAAAGCTTACATTTGCCGAGTCTTGCACGGCCGGGCTTGCCGCAGCGAAATTTGGCGCTTTTGCCGGAGTTTCTGCTGCATTTAACGGCTCGCTAGTGACCTATGCAAACGAGATGAAACGCGACTGGCTGGGTGTTAGCGATGAGATTTTACAAACTTACGGTGCGGTGAGCGAGCAGTGCGTGATGGCGATGCTAAAAGGCGCGCTAAAAGCGAGCGAATCGGACTTTTCTCTAGCTATCAGCGGTATCGCCGGGCCTGACGGCGGTAGCGAGGCAAAGCCTGTGGGGACGGTATTTGTGGGAGCCTATGCAAAAGACGGCGAGTGCATCATCGAGAGGCTAAATTTAAACGGAGATCGCAACTATATAAGAGAGCAAAGCGCGCTGGCGGCGTACGTTTGCCTGCTAAAGCTAAAGCCGAGGCTATTTTTGGCGTAAATTTGGGTTAAATTTGATGAAATTCGTCAAATTTGTGCTTGCTAAAATTTAAAGTAGATGGGTTTTGTTCTATTAAATTTGTAAAAAAGACGCCGACAAATTTAAAATTTACCGCCGTTTTTCACTGGAGCAGAGTGACAAATTAGCTCCGCCAAACTTAAAATTTAGCGTAAATTTAAGCCTGACGGACGAAATTTATAAAGTAAAACCGCGAATTATTTTTGATACGGCGTCGTCTCGTAGCCTTGATTTATGAGGCTGCCCATGCCGCCGTCAAGATTTATTATATTTAGTTCCGGCGAATCTATCATCGCCGCCGCCGCAGCGCTTCTGCGTCCGCTTCTGCATATGAGCGCGACCGGTTTTTTTAGATCGACATTGGCTTTTAACTCGTTCAAAAAACCCTCTTTATCGGTTGCGTTAAAAGTGATAGTCTTTGCGCCCTTTATTACGCCCGTTTCCATCCATTCAGCAGGCGTTCTTATATCAACGATCTGCTCGTAGTTTTTGATCGCCTCGGGACTAACTTGCACCGTAGAAATTTCCGCAAAAGCCATCGCAGCAGCCGCTCCTAAAAGTAAAATTTTTCTCATTTTCTCTCCTTAAATTTGACGGCGTGAATATTAGCACTCAATTTTAAATATTTTGTCATTCTAAAATCACTCCAGCATAAATTTTTCTTTTTTAATAATTAATATTTTCATAGGACAAACGCTATAATCGCAAATCCATATCAATACAAAGGATAAAAATGAAAAAAGTTTTTTCGCGCTTAGCTTGCTTTCAAGCTTTTTGTTTGCCGCGGAGGTAAATATTCTGCGCGCCACTACGACGCCGACAGCGAGCTTTATAAGCTTTTTGAGCAAAAGACGGGTATCAAGGTAAACGCCACGCAGGCAAAAGCGGGCGAGCTAATCAAAAAGCTCGAAGTAGAAGGGGGTGGCTCTGCGGCGGATATCTTTATCACCGCAGACGCTGGAAATTTCTACACCGCAAAGACTAAAGGCGTGCTACAATCCGTCAAATCAGAAACTCTGGAAAAAATCGTACTGGAGTAGTATAGAGACAACGACGGCCAGTGGTTTGCTATCTCAAAACGCGCCAGAGTCATCGTTTATGATAAAAGAGACTTCGATCCTAAAGGCATCAAGGACTACGAGGATCTAACAAAGCCTGAGCTAAAAGGCAAACTGCTAATCAGAAGTGCGACGGCTCCGTATAGCAAGTCGCTACTAGCGGCTATCATCGAGGCCGACGTAAAGACGCGGCTACTAAATGGGCTGAGGGCACGCTAAAAAATCTAGCCCGCGATCCAAAAGGCGGCGATAGGGATCAGGCTAAGGCTATCTACGCAGGGGAGGGCGACGTAGCGGTGATGAACACCTACTACATAGGCCTCATGCTAACCTCTCCGAAAGCCGAAGACGTCGAGGCTGCGAAGAATCTGGGCATCATTTTCCCTAATCAAGACAACCGCGGCACGCACGTAAACATCAGCGGTATCGCGCTAACAAAGGCTGCTAAAAACAAAGAAAACGCCGTTAAATTTATGGAGTTTATGGTGAGCCCTGAGACGCAAAAGATACTTGCGGGTATAAATTTCGAGTATCCGATCAACGCAGAGGTCGAGCCTAGCGACATCGTAAAAGGCTTTGGTAAATTTAAAGAAGACTCCACTCCGCTTTATAAAAGTGTGCAAAACACGAACGAGGCTATTAAAATTTACGACGTAGCCGGCTGGAAAATAATGAAAGTAAAATTTGGGGCGATTTTTATCGCCCTTATCGTTTTTGATCCCCATTTTTAGCATATTTTTCGAGATCGCTTTGGGCGACTACTCCTTGCTCGAGCATTTTTTAAGTATCTTTTTATGGGGTATATCCAAGGTACTTTTGCCGTCGCGGCGGGCGTTTTGGCGCTTAGTCTGGTTATCGCCGTGGTTTCGGCGTGGCTGGTGGCGAACTACCGCTTCGCGCTCTCAAATTTCTTTGAATATGCCCTCATTCTTCCGTTTGCGATTCCTGCTTATATATTTAGCTTTTGCTACGTCGGGATTATGGATTACGGCGGATATTTTCATCAAATTTTCGGCTTTAGGCTAGAGTTTATGAATATCTACGGAGTGATTTTCGTGCTGTCGTTGTCGCTTTATCCGTACATCTATATGTTTGCCAAAACCTTGTTTAAGATGCAGTCCGCGGCTATTTACGACGTTTGTAAAATTTACAAGCTCTCAGGCACCGCCGTGTTTTTTAGGGTCGCGATTTTTCTGTCGCGTCCGGCGATCGTGGGCGGAGCGATGCTGGTGCTCATGGAGACGCTTAGTGACTACGGCACGGCGGCTTATTACGGCGTAGAGACTTTTAGCGCGGGCATTTTTAAGCTATGGTTTGATATGGGCGACTCGTACTCCGCGTCCGTGCTAGCGGGGCTTTTGATGATGTTCGTGTTTATTTTGATGATATTTGAGCACGTTAATAAAAACTCTAAAAAATACAGCTTCTCCACGCACGATACCTCCAAATTTACGCAAAAAAAGAAGCTTGGTAAATTCGGCTCGGCGGCGGCGTTTTTGTGGTGCGCGAGCGTGTTTTGTCTAGCATTTGCGTTTCCTTTTACCTGGCTTTTGTACTGGAGCATTCACGAGCTAGATAGTTTTAAATTTGAGTTCGTGCAGATGGCGGCAAATTCGCTTCTGATGGCTGCTGGCGCGGCGATACTCATCACGGCGATTAGCTTTTTCCTAGTTTTTGCTACGAGGCTTATAAAAAACAAAGCGTTAAATACCTTTTTGCTAAAATCCGTCTCTCTAGGCTACGCGCTGCCTGGCGCTAGTACCGGGCTTTGCGTGATGATAGTTTTTGGCTACATTGACCGAAATTTCGGTACGCATCTGCTCTCATCGAGCTTTGTGGTGCTGATTTTCGGATACGTCATGAGGTTTTTGGCGACCTCGATATATTCTGTTGAGAGCGGATACGCCAAGATCCCGGCAAATATCGACGACGCCGCGCTTTTGCTAAACGGCTCGCGGTTAAATTTGTTTTTCAAAGTTCATTTTCCGCTACTTCGCCACTTTTTCTTTCTCTCGCTCATCGTCGTTTTTATCGACATCATTAAGGAGCTACCGCTTAGTCTCATTTTGCGGCCTTTGGGCTTTGAGACGCTTAGTATTAGGGCGTTTTTCTACGCCGCCGACGAGAGGCTTTACGCTGCGGCTCTGCCGTCGTTTCTCATCGTTTCGATGTCGCTAGTCGCCGTCCTTTGGTTCGAGATAATCTCCAGAAAAAAACAAGAAAGATAAAAATATGGCTGAAATTTTAAAAATCGTAAATTTAAACAAGAAATTCGGAAATTTAGAGGTTTTAAAGGACGTAAATTTAAGCCTTAACGAGGGCGAAATTTTAAGTGTCCTGGGCGATAGCGGCTGCGGTAAAAGCACGCTTTTGCGCATTATCGTGGGACTTGAGACGCCAAGCGGCGGGCAAATCGCCTCAAAGATGGCTACAGTACGGCGATGATGTTTCAGAGCTACGCGCTTTTTCCGCATTTAAGCGTTTGTAAAAACGTAGAATTTGCGCTGTGGCGACTCCCTAGCGCCGAGCGAACCACAAGGAGCGCGCAGCTGCTGGAAAAATTTAAAATCTCCGAGCTAGAAGACAAAACTCCAGATCAAATTTCGGGCGGTCAGGCGTAAAGAACGGCCTTTGCCAGAGCCGTAGCAAACCGCGAAAAGCTACTTTTGCTCGACGAGCCCTTCGCTAATCTCGATCGCAACCTAAAAAGCGCGCTAAGAGGCGAGCTAAAACAGATGATAAAGGCAAACGGCATCAGCGCGGTAATGGTAACGCACGACAAAGAGGACGCCTTTTTGCTAAGCGATAAAATCGCGCTGATAAAAGGCGGCAAGGTTTTGGCTTTCGGCGCGTCCAGAGAGCTGTATTTTAGCCCCGCATCTTACGAGATAGCCTGCTTTTTGGGCGATATGAATTTGATCGATGAGCGGGATGCGCAAAATTTGCCGGATGAATTTAGATCGTGGCTAGAGGAGAGAAACTTTATGTTTCGTCCGGAGCTAATAATAAGCGGCGAGAAATACGAAGCAGACGTGACGGAATCAAAATTTTTAGGCGCATTTTACGAGTTAAATTTGGACTTTTGCAGGGTCAAATTTAAAGCCGTAGTTAGCTCAAATTTGCAGATTTGCGATAAATTTAAATTTGACCTGGCATAAATTTGGACGGGCTTAGTATAGCCGCGCGAATTTTTTATCGTCTAAATTTGCCTGAAACGCAAATTTGGCGAACTCGGCTTAGTCTTGATTGCGATTTTCAACGTAATCCACCCTCGACCAAGCAAGCACGTAGATAAACCCTAACGCTAGATAGATGCCAAGCACCGCAAACTCGATAGGGTATGGATCGCGCAGGGCTTTGGTGAGTGAAAGCTGATTAGCATGCCGACTACGCAAAGCACCGCGTAGCCTGAAAACAGGACGTTTTGCGTGACGGCGCCGAGTTTTAAACTTATCTTTATCCAAAGCAAAAACGCAAGCACCGCCACGGCGCAAATGACGAAAAATAGGACCTTGTGCGTGCTAGCCGGTGTATAGTTTGCGCTAAAGCTTAGCAAAATCATCGCGCTGCTAATAGCGATAAAAAATGTGGTAAAGCTTAAACACTCCTTCGCCGGCGAGTCTGTTTACCTTTGATATCGCGCCGTAAAGGCAGATGACAGAGACAAATAGCATCGCTACGCGTGCGCTCGTTGCGATATCAAAGAGGCTTTTTGGTAAAATTATCTCTTGCGAGAGTAAATTTAAAATAGCTAAAATCCCCGACGTCATACCCAGCGCCCTTGCCGTGCTTATGCGTCTTATAAAGTTTTCTTGCATATTTTACCTTTTGTTAATTTAATAAAAATTTTACACAAACAAGCTTAAAATTTTTATTAAATTTGGTCCAACCGATCCTTTAAATTTGCTTTAAAGGCAGCTTAAATTTAATCCAAGCGAGCAGATATATGAAAATCGGCGCAAAGTATAAAATTAGCGACGCAGCGAAGCTGTATCTGTGGGTGATGAACGCAAACTCGAAGCTAAACATCATTAGCGCGTTAAAGGCTGCTAGTGTAAGCACGCAAATGATTTGCGCCACGACGTAAAGTATAAAATGTAAATTTTTACCCAAACGGCTTAGTTTGACGTTTATGACGATCCAAAAAATAAACGCCGCAAGCGCGCAAATGCCGAATTTTACGGCTAAGGCTCTATCTACGTTGACTTCGGGCAACCTAGCGTAAAACGCCATCAAGATCAAGATAACGACGCACGCTGAAAAAGCCAAATAAAATTTAAAAACATTGCTTTTAAAAATCGCTCCTATGCCTTTGATCGCGATCCAGCCGCAGACGAAAGAAGCGATCTGCATGCAAATCAGCAGCACCAAAAATACCGTCGCAAGGCCATCCGTAATGCTTGAACCGGAGTTTAAGACTACGGTTAAAATAGAAACCGCAAGCCAAAGCGCGCTTGAGACGATACCGTAAAATTTGATGCGGGCTGGGTCATAAAATTTGACGCGAGCGACGCTTTCTTGCGCTAACTCTTGCGTGCCAATATTATCAAGCTTATAAAAAGCGGCCGCTAAAAACGCGTAGCCGATGAATTTGACATAGTCGCCGCATAAAAAATAGTAATAATCCAGCGCGTCGCCAAAGCTATTGAGATTAGTTGCTCTAAGTAACGTTGTTGCTGCATTGAGCGTTACGAAGGCGCAATAACCCCAAAAGAGTTTGTTTGTATTTTTGTGATATCAAACGTGCCTAAAACGAGAAATATGGCGGGAATACAAAGCGCCCAGTTGTTAAAGTCCAACACCAAATAAGCCAGATAGCATAAATACGCCAGAAATTCGCCGACATCGGCCTCAATATCCCCCATAAACATCGTAAACATAACGCCTGCAAAGACGTATAAAACAAAAATAACGCCGTAAGTCGCGGCAAATAGAGTAAAATATCTGCAGGTTTTGACGCCACTCACGTGCAAGGCGATGAGCCTAAAAGCCGCGTATATCGGGGCTATTGCGGCCGCCTCGCAGGCAAGCTTAAGGACTCTGACATCAAAGTAAATGTACAAAAAGGAGATTTCCGTCCTGCCAAAAAGAATAAAGGATATCGCCGTTAGTGCAGAAGCCCAAATACCGAGCCTTCTGGCCTCTGCGGGCGTTGCGGCCATTTTTGAAAAGGCGCTTGAAACCGAGTTTAAAATTTCCAAATTTTTCCTTTTAAATTTTTGATTTGTTTGAGTCGAATTCGGCTGATTTTCGTAGTTAAATTTGCTTATTGTTAAATCATTATTTTAACTTTTTAGCAAGAAATTTGAACTTAAATTTAGGACGATTTTACGAGATTTGGCGGCTTAAATTTAAAATCAGACAATGTTTGGAGTTAAATTTGCGGTAAATTTGATCGTCCAAATTTTGACGCTAAATTTTGGATAATCGTCGCTTTTTTGTAAATTTGTCGTCGTATCTATCGTCAGTGGTTAAATTTAAAACCAAAAGAGCGCGGGCATTTATCTCACCTGCGCGCTGAAAATCTGCGTGATGCTGCTTATCTGCTCGCCCGCGACATCAAATTTCGCCGTTTTCATTCGCACGCGGTAAAGCGCGTTTAAATTTTCCTCGTTCAAAACCTCGGCGCTGCGGCCGTAAACGTAGCTAAGATCGTCCTTTAAAATAAGCGTGCGGTCCGCCACCGCAAGAGCGTGGTTTGGCTGATGCGTGGTAAAAACGATGCTGGCGTTGCTTTTTTGCTTTAGATTTACGATGAGGCTTAGCACGCGGTCTTGGTTTTTTATATCAAGCGCACTGGCAGGCTCGTCCAAAAACAGAATTTCGCTCTTGCTCGCGATCGCTCTGGCAAAGAGCACGAGCTGCTTTTGACCGCCTGAAAGTGAGTTGAAGCGCTTGTTTTTTAGGTGCGAAATTTCAAGGCTCTCAAGCGCGTCCAGGCAGATCTGCACGTCGCGTTTGCTCGGCTTTGAAAATAGCGAAATATCGCGCACGCGCCCCATCGCTACGATGTCCTGCACGCTGTAATCAAACGCCACGCTAAAGCTTTGCGGCAGAAAGCCAAATTTCGCCTGCGTGCTAAGCTGCCCCTCTTTGAGGCCTAAAATTCCCATCATGCACGACATCAGCGTGCTTTTGCCCTGACCGTTTAGCCCCAGGATCGCTAAAATTTGACCCCGCTCAATCTCAAAGCTTAAATTTCTAAAAAGAAATTTGCCCTCTTCGTAGAAAAATCCAGCGTCTTTGATAGAGAGCAAACTACCTTCTGTTCGCATCGGCGCTCCTTTTTAAGAGGACGGCGAATATCGGGCTACCGATGAGCGCGGAGATGATGCTAAGCGGCACTTCGCTAGAGCTTATCGAGCGCGATACGTCGTCGATAGCGAGCATAAAACGGCTCCTGCGACGAAGCAAGCGGGCATAGAGCGCAAGTGGTCGCTGCCAAATATCATCCTGGCGACGTGCGGCACCACGAGGCCGATCCAGCCGATGTTTCCGCTGACGCTGACCTGCGCGGCGACTAGCAGCGTGCAGATGACGAGGATGACCGAGCGCAGCCGCACGATGTTTACGCCGAGCACCTTTAGATCGCCGTCTTCTAGGCTGAGTAGATTAAATCTCCACCGCATCGCGATGAGAGCTACGACGCAAGGCGCCGAAACGGCGGCGAGCATGATTAGCTTGTCGTAGTCTGCGCGCACGAAGCTGCCCAGCAGCCAGTAGATGATGTTTGGTAGCACGTCTTCGTTGTCGGCTAGATACTGCACGAGGCTAGTTAGCGCGGCAAACACGCCGTTTATGACGATGCCCGCTAGGATGAGCGAAAAGACGTCGCTGCGCGAGACGAATTTGGCGATAAAATAGAGCATAAAAAGCGCTGCAAGCCCGAAAAAGAAGGCAAAAGCCACGATAAAATAGGAGCCAAAGCCAAGCATGATGCAAAGCGCGCCGCCGAATGCCGCCGCGGTGCTCACGCCCACGATGTGCGGGCCTACGAGTGGGTTTTTAAACACCGCCTGAAGCGCGAGACCGCTAAGCGCCAGTATCCCGCCGCAAAGGCTCGAAAGTAGGGCGCGCGGAATGCGGATATCAAGCACCACGCTTTTTGCCGTCTCATCGGCGGAGGAGCCGAGTAAAATTTTACCCGTCTCCTCTAGGCTCACAGGATACTGCCCGATGCCCAGCGATACCGCAAACAGCAGAACCCAGAGCAGCAGCAGGGCGGAAAATTTCATTTATAGCTCGTGCGGTAGAATTTTTGATAAAATTCCTCTACTTTTTTGTTAAACTCAGCCTCGTCAAAGTGCTTAGGATAGAGCTTCATCGCTAGCCACCACTCGCCAAGCGCCATAGCTTCGGCCGTCGGATAGCCCCACGCTTTGGCGTATTCGGGCATCATATAAATTTTATCCTCTTTGACTGCGCTTAAATTTGCAAGCTGCGGGTTGGATTTAAGCTCGGCGGGCACCTGAGGGTAGCGATCCTGCACGAAGATCATCTGCGGCGCCCACGCTAAAACCTGCTCTGCAGATACCTGCTTGTAGCCCTTGATACTCTCTGCCGCGACGTTTTGTGCGCCGGCTCGCATAAACATTATGCCCGTGTATTTGCCGCTGCCGTAGGTCGTGAGATCGGGATTTGCCATGTAAATTTTAGGTCTTTTATCGACGATGAAGTCGCTAAATTTAGCCTTTAGTTGCTCTTGCGAGGTTTTAACGAAGCTTATGAGCTCGGCGGCTTCTTTTTCGCGGTTTGTGACCTTGCCAAGAAGCTCGATCCCGTCGTAAAAGCCCTCGGTGTAGGCCGCTTCGTCGTCCTTAAAGGTCGGATTTAGCTTGCCCTTATCGGTGGCGTCGCTGCGCTGAAAGCTAACGGCGACGACTGGGATTTTGAGCTCCGTCATTTTGTCGATGTATTCTTGCGGGATGCAGTTCGTGACGATCACGACGTCGGGCTTTAGCTTAAGCACCGCCTCGTAGTTGATGACCTTTAGATCGCCCGATGTGGGCATATCTTTTAGGCTCGGCGCTAGGCGGATGTAGTTTTTGCCGAGCGACTTTTCCCACGCTCCTGCACGCCGACGACCTTATTCAGCGCGTTTAGCTCATTTAGTGCGTTTAGGCTTTGGTGCTGAAGCACGACTATGCGCTTAACTTCGTCCGGTAGCGTAACATCGCGGCCTAGTTGATCGGTTACGACGCGGTCTGCAAAAAGCGAACTCGCGCACAGCGCAAGAGCCAGCGCGAAAGAGTGAAATTTGCTCATGTTTTTTCCTTAAGTTTTTAAATTATATTTATTTATAGGCTTGAAATAAACATTTTTGGCCTATAAATAAACAATAGTATATTACAAAAACAGCGATGAATTTATTATAAAATTTGAAGTTTATAAATTTTAAGGCTGCACAGGAATGATATTTTTGATCCTAGCCCAAGCTGCTAGTTCGCAAAGCGGGATCAAAAGCGCTATCGTAAGTAGTGTATATGGAGTTACCGAACCGTTAAGGGACGAAATATCGATAAACTGAAGCGCTGTGCACATAAAGGCTAAGCCTGAGTAGATGTAGAAAGCACTGTTCTGCGTATCTTTGCCGAGTAGGTAGTACACAACGCCGAGTATAAGCCAAAAGTAGATAGTAAGAATAGAGTCTATAGTAAGAAATATCGTAAGAGGCGTGCCTTGTATATTTAAAAAATTATTTGCGACTGCTCCGATTATAGAATAAGCATTATCTACAAGAGAGCCTCCGATCTGCGCCGCGGCATACTCTACCACGCTAAAACCGACTTGACTTACCGAATACAATGCCATAGATAGCCATAAAATCGCTAGTAGCGCCGCCGTGACTAGTGCGGAGGAAGTTCTCGTAAAAAGCTTGCTTGCAGAGAGTTTGGAAATTTGTCTAGCGGCAAGAAGCCTAAAGATCATCGACGCTAGAAAGATAAGGCAAACGAAAAACACGGCGGTCAAAAATCCAGCCAGCGAGACGCGGCCACAAAATTTGCACAAAGCCCAAATGGACATACTGCCGCCAATCAGTAAAACATTAGAAACTATGCCGCGGAATTTTATCTCGGCCAGGAGCTCTTGACGCATCTTTTTGCGCTTTTGGATTTTTCTTTAAATTTGGTAGCAGGTTTTATTTGCCGATCGGCTATAAAAGTGAGGGCTAAATTTAGCCCTCGATGTAGTTTTTGAGTTTTCTACCGACTTTTGGGTGTTTTAGTTTTTTGATGGCAGAACTTTCGATCTGGCGGACGCGCTCGCGGGTTACGTTTAGCTCCTTGCCTATCTCTTCTAGCGTGCGGTCGCTCTCGTCGTCGAGTAGGCCAAATCTCATCCTGATGACGGCTTTTTCGCGCTCGTTTAGCTGGTCTAGGACTTCGTCAATCTGCTCTTTTAGGTCGTTTTTTAGGATGTGATCCATAGGGCTTAGAGAGCTTCTATCCTCGACGAAATCTCCAAATTTACCGTCGTCTTCGTTGCCGATAGGGGCTTCTAGACTGATAGGCTCTTTTGTGATTTTGATGACCTGTTTTATCTTGTCCGCGCTTAGTCCGACCTCGGCTGCGATTACGTTTATATCCGGCTCTTTGCCTTCTTCTTGTAGGTATTTTCGGTTGATTTTGTTGATACGGTTTATCGTTTCTATCATATGGATAGGGATACGTATCGTGCGTGCTTGATCGGCGATGGCGCGGCTGATAGCCTGACGTATCCACCACGTCGCATAGGTAGAAAATTTATACCCTTTTTTATATTCAAATTTATCGACCGCTTTCATTAGTCCGATGTTACCCTCTTGAATCAAGTCTAAAAACGGTAAACCGCGGTTCGTGTAGCGCTTGGCGATACTTACGACTAGGCGTAAATTTGATTTTGCCATCCTGGCTTTTGCTTCGTCGGATATCTTTTTGCCGCGTTTGATCTGCTCTAAAATTTCCTTTAAAAGTATCGGATCGAGGTTAAATCCGCTCTTGCTCGCTTCCTTGGTCGCAAATAGCTTTTTGATCTCCACGTAGGTTGATACCATCGTAGCCTCGGGCACTCGCGCGATTATATCTTCTTTGCTGAGCTTGATGATATCTTTTAGGATCGACTTGTGATTTTTCTTTAGCTCGTCGCTAAACATAGGTAGCTTATACTCGAGTCTTTTTAGCTCTCTGTCAAATTCATCATCGCTCTTTAGCGCCGTTTCCATAGACTTTACGATCTCGGTTATGAGCTTGCTCGTCGGACCTAGATCCATTAGTTTGTCTTTTAAAATTTTCTTTTTAAATGCGAGCGTAAGCTTGGCTAAAAATTCATCCTCTATCTCGGCGTCATTTTGTTTATTTGCCGTCTTTAACCACTCTTTTTTGGCCTTTTCGAGCGCTTTAAAACTCTCGATCACTTTTTCAGCTCGTTTGTCGTCTTTTTTATTGTGTTTTTTTGGCTTGGCTTCTTTCTCTTCGCCTTCCTCGACATCATCCTCGACTTCTTCGTTTTCTTCCTCTTCTTCGACCTCTTCGCTACCTTCCTCACCTTCGTCGTCAAAGCTTCTAAAAAGCTCTTTTACGCGGCGTTCGCGGTTGATGAGAGGTTCTTTGTAGTCAAGAATAAAATCGATAAGGTATGGTACCGAGCAAAACGCGTCGATGATGATATCTTCGCCAAGCTCGATTTTTTTGCTGATTTCTACTTCTTCCTCTTTGGTTAGTAGTGCGATTTGACCCATTTCGCGTAGGTACATACGCACGGGACTATCCGAGCGCGACCACTCGAGTAGATCCGTTTCGCTGGCGAGATCAAATTCTTCCTCTAGATTGTCGTCGGCTAGTTTTGCTAGCTCCTCGCGACGCTTCTTAGCATCTTCGATGTTGCGCATTTTTGCGATTTCAGCCGAGGTTATGAGCTGGACTTTATTTTCTTTTGCCAGCGATTCTAGTTTTTTTGCTATCGCTGCCGTCGGCGCTTTGTCTAGAAATTTAACAAGTTTTTCGTAAGTGATATAGCCTTTGGCATTTTCTTTGAAAAGCTCTTCTATGAGCGACAATGCCTCTTTTTTTGCGGTACTCATTCGGGATTCCTTTTTTTTGTAGAAAACGAGGATTATACCCAAATTTTTTTAAACATTAATAAAAAGGCGATCATTTGAGTATTTTTTAAGTAAGCTAAATTTGCTGAAAATTTTATTAAATTTGAGTTGGAACGGAAGTTGCTATTTAATGCTCAATAAAGCAAGCGGAAGTAGCTTGTGACGCAGACGAGGCGGGTTTTTGCGAGGCGAGGGCGCGTATATATGATACGTAACCGAAGCTGAGCAAAAAACCAACGAAGTATGCGTTTAAGATACGACGCGTAAGATAAGGAAAAGTAAATGAACAACGGCTACTACCAAGCAACCGGCGCTATGGTGACGCAGTTTAACCGCCTAGACGTCATCGCAAATAACCTAGCAAACATAAACACGATCGGTTTTAAACGCGACGACATCGTAGTCGGGGACTTTGAGAGGATTTTTAAAGAGTACCGCGACGAGCTACCGATAGAAAATCACACCAAAGATGCGGCGAAATTTCTAAACAGAACTATCGACAGGGTGCCGCAAATCTCTGAGCAATACGTCGATTTTAGCCAGGGCGGACTTAAATTTTCAAACAACGACCTTGACTTTGCGATGAAGCGTGAGGATCTGTTTTTTCTAGTCGAAGTAAAACCAGGCGATGTGCGCCTAACCAAAAACGGCTCGTTTAATCTCGACGAGGATGGATTTTTGGTAACAAAAGAGGGCTATAAAGTGCTACCGAGCGATTATTTTACGAATAATTTTCAAGGTATCCAAATCCCGCAGGGAGAGCGCTTCTCCGCTGATAAAAACGGTAATCTCTACTCAAACGAGGAGCCGCTAGCTAGGCTTTATATCGCGCAGCCAAAAGAGATACGAAATCTAACAAAAGAGGGCGATAATCTCTATGTTTTGCCGAATTTAAAGGAGCTTGAGGACGTGGGCGGCGAGATAGACGCGGTCGCGTGGAAATACACTCAAATCTCCAACGTAAACGCCGTGACCGAGATGGTCGGACTGATCGAGACGCAACGCTTTGTCGAGATGTATCAAAAGGTGATGACGTCGCATATGGACGATCTAAATCAGGAAGCCATAAGTAAGCTTGCTAACACGAAAGTCTAAATTTAGCGTCATCTCTTTGACGTATTTGCGAGAGATTTAATTTTACTCGCGGCGACAGGCTACGTGCCTAGTCTTGCTAGTAAAAATTTGCACGACTCGCAAATCCGCTCAAAGATATTTCCGCTAAGGTTTTTAAATTTTAATAAACACAAATCGCTATGCATTAAAACCCTGCCGCTGATATAAATTCAAAATACTTCCGCCAAAATATTTTCAGTTTTTCCCAAAATTGCAAATTTGGAACGCCTTTTGCTAGACAGTTTAAGAAATGCGAGAAATCGCGCCGAATTTGCGAATTTTAGACGTTTGTCCGACATAAAAACAGTCGGCAACGGTTTTACGCAGAAGCGTAAAATTTAAGACTGCAAATTTGGAATATTTTTTGCAATGGTAAAAAGTGATGAGCTGCTTATTAGGTGCATAAAGATAAGCGGCAGTAGCTTGAGATGGAGACTAGGCGGTTTTTTGCGAGGCGAGGGCGCGTATATATGATACGTAACCGAAGCTGAGGAAAAAACCAACGAAGTATACGCTCAAGATACAACGCGCTAAGAAAGGAAAACACGAGAATGATGAGGTCTATTTATTCTGCCGCCACCGGCATGATCGCCCAGCAAACCCAGATCGACGTTACGTCGCACAACATCGCAAACGTAAACACTATCGGCTATAAGAAAAACCGCGCCGAGTTTGCCGATCTGATGTATCAGGTCATGGAGTATGCTGGCACGGCAACCAGCGCCACGACGAAAAGCCCGACCGGTATCGAGGTGGGTCTAGGCGCGCGTCCGACGGCGATAACGAAGATATTTTCGCAAGGTTATTTTAAAGAAACGAGTAACAACCTCGATATGGTTATCGCTGGTAACGGCTTTTTCCAGGTGCAGCTTCCAGACGGCACGACGGCGTACACTAGAAACGGCGCCTTTAAGCTAGATAGCGAAGGCACGATCGTAAACTCCGACGGCTATGTGCTTCAGCCGCAGATGACTATCCCGGCTGATGCCACGCAGGTTTCAGTCGGCACTGACGGCACCGTCTCCGTGCTGCAGCCTGGCAACACCGAGATGACGCAGGTAGGCCGCATCGAGCTAGCAAATTTTATCAACCCAGCAGGCCTGCACTCTATGGGCGACAACCTCTATCTGCCGACGGGCTCTAGCGGCGAGGTCGTGGTCGGTACGGCGGGTCTTGATGGTCTTGGTACGATCAGGCAGGGATTTGTCGAGATGAGTAACGTGCAGCTAGTCGAAGAGATGACCGACCTCATCACGGGTCAGCGCGCGTACGAAGCCAACTCAAAGGCGATCACAACGAGTGATGATATGCTCTCGATCGTAAATAGCCTAAAGAGATAGCCTAAAGTAGGCTAAATTTGAGCCGCTCGGTCTTTCAAATTTACAAATTTGACTGACTAGGCGGCTTTTTAAATTTGAGTTAAATTTAGAGCTTTTTGTCATATTTTGGCTTATCAAACTTGCTCGTTTAGTATTTTATAACCATCGCAACCTCTTTGATCCCCTAAGTCGCAAGCTTTACCAAAGTATTCTTTTGCTATTTTATTATCTTGCCTTATACCATGCCCACTAGAATATAGATTTCCAAGGTCAATACAATCAATACTGCTTTTCATGTCACATGCTTTAGTATATAGTTCTATGGCTTTTTTATAGTTTTGTCTTACGCCTTTCCCCTCTTTATATAAATCGCCAAGAGCTCCGCAGCTTAAGTTGTATCCTAAATTGCAGGCTTTAGAGTATAATAGTCTTGTGTTACACCCCTTCCGTTGGCATATAAAACACCAAGATAGCCACAGCTGGTAACAATTCCAGTATCGCATCTGCTTTTCAATGCTTGTATATCCTCGCCCGCTCCAAACAAAACCGCCGCGCACGCTACCGCTATGACTACTTTTTTCATAAATTTACTCCTATAAAAAGATTAGAGCTATTTTATAAAATTTAGGATTAAAAGGCGGGTAATTTTATATTAAACGCTAAATTTGATCGGGTTAAATTTGCCCACCGCATGTTGGCTCAAATTTGCTCAAATTCCCGGTCTTTATCCTAAATTTTTAAATTTTTAGCTATCATCGCGCTTTTATTAAGGAAAATTTTTGCATTTTAGTTACGTTTTTAAGCTCAGCATTCCCATTTTTATGGGCTATTTTCCCCTCGGCGTCGCCTTTGGGATACTGGCTAAAAGCATGGGTGTTAGCGCATTTATCGCCATAGCGCTCAGCACGCTAGCATACGGCGGCGCGGCGCAGTTTATGATGCTCTCGCTTTTTAGCGCTGGCACGGGGCTTTTAGAGGTTTTTATCGTGAGCTACCTTGTAAATTTACGCCATACTTTTTATGGACTCGCGCTTTTAAAAGAGTACAAAGATCTCAAATTTCGCCTTTTTAATATCGCAACTCTCACGGACGAAACTTTTGCGATATTTAAGGCGCTTAATATCTCGGACGCGGCGGAGCGTAGCTATGTTTTTACTCGGCTAAATTTGCTCTCGTGGCTCTACTGGGCGGCAGGAACGGCGGTCGGATGTTTAGCCGGCGAGCTGATAAAGGTCGATATGAGCGGGCTTGAGTTTAGCCTAACCGCGCTTTTTATCGTGATCGTGATGGAGATGTTTAAAAACGATAAAAACTATAAAGTGCTGGGTGCTGCGTGCTTGTTTGGAGTCGCCGGCGTAGCGCTCATGCCTGCTAAAGCGATGCTGGTAGGCTCGATGGCGCTTTGCTTTATTTTTATTTTAGTTTTTAAGGATAAGCTTTGATAAGCGTGAGTTCTAGCGAGTGGGTGATATTCGCCGCCGTTTTGCTAAGCGCGTTTGCGACCTTTTTGACGCGCGCTGCACCGTTTTACGTCATCAAAAACTATAAGCCTCGTCCGTGGCTAACGGCCGTGGAGCGACACATGGGACTGATGATAATGGTCATCTTAGTGTGCTACGGGCTAAAGGACGTCAAATTTTACGTCTATCCGTACGGACTAAACGAAGCGCTAGCTGTTTTTAGCGCGGTTTTGATTCATCTGAAATTTAAAAACACCTTGCTTAGTATCGCGGCTTCGACGGCGATATACATGACGCTTATTAGAATTATTTAACTGAAAATAAAAATTAAGAATTAATAATAAATTTAAGTAATAAACGCTAAAATCCTCGTAACATCTCAATACAAGGAGCAAACATGCGTTTTGCAGTAAAGGCGGTGATTTTCATGCTTTTAGGAGCGACTTTGGCTTTTGCAAAGCCGACGATTTACATTTTAGCCACGGGCGGCACTATAGCCGGCAGCGGCTCGGGGGCTCTTGATACGAGCTATACATCTGGAACCGTTACGGTCGATAAACTGATCGCCGCGGTACCTGATATCAACAAGATAGCGACCATCAAAGGCGAGCAGATCTCAAATATCGGCTCTCAAGAGATGAACAACGAAGTTTGGTTTAAGCTAGCAAACAGAGTAAATGAACTGCTAACTAGCGGCAAGGCCGACGGCGTAGTCATCACGCACGGAACCGACACGATGGAAGAGACGGCGTATTTTCTAAATTTAGTCGTCAAAAGCGATAAACCTATCGTTATGGTCGGCGCAATGAGAAACAGCGGCTCGCTAAGCGCGGACGGCCCTCTAAATATCTTTAACGCCGTAAACGTAGCTATGAACAAAGAAGCAGTAGGCAAGGGCGTAATGGTCGTGATGAACGACGAGATCCACGCAGCTAGAGAGGTAACTAAAACAAACACTACCGCCGTCGACACATTTAAATCTCCAAACAGCGGAAAGATCGGCACTGTGTTTTACGGCAACGTCAAATTTTACATGAATCCTACGCGCAAACACACCGTAAATTCGGCATTTGACATCACAAAGATCAAAGAGCTTCCAAGAGTCGATATTATCTATAGCCACTCAAACGGCAACCCTGACTTCGTAAACGTAGCCGTGAAAAACGGAGCTAAAGGCATCATAAATGCCGGCATGGGTAACGGAAATCCATTCCCAAACGCGCTTGAGGCTCTAGGCGAAGCAGTCAAGGCCGGCGTAGTAGTCGTGCGTGACTCCCGCGTAGGTAGCGGCGAGACCACGCTAAACGGCGAAGTGGACGACGGCAAATACGGCTTTTTAGCCAGCGACAACCTAAATGCGCAAAAAGCCAGAGTGCTTTTGATGCTTGCGCTTACGCAGACTACGGATAAGGCAAAGATCCAGGAGCTTTTCCTAACTCACTAAAATTTGAGTTTGAGCGGATATCTCGTGAGCGCTTTTAAAAGAGTTAGTAAAATTTTGGCTCGATGAACTATGTGTTCTATCTGCGCCAAAATTTTACGTCGCAACTCTCTTCGCTTTGGCGTTACGAGCAGGCGGCGGAAACCTGGCTAAAAGCGCGATTTTCAAGCGTAAATTTTAGCTATCGTTGGGTATAATCGATTATTTTAATTTAAGGAGCAAAAATGGGAATGAGCGCGCACTACTACGCCTATGCGCAAGACGTTATCGAGGCGATCAAAAACGGCGGCGGTGACGATGCCTGGGCGCTGGATGAATACGACCTGGATAAAATGTGGGACGCGATGCATAAAACGCTAACTGGCAAAAATATGTTTGAGGCGATGAGTGCGGGCGAGATTTTCGCTACGCCAAACCCGCTTAGTTGGGCGATTTTCGGACGCGGCATGGCGGGCGAAGAGGGAAGCGAGGCGATATCTTACGTGGACGCAGATGACGTAAAAGCCGTAGCCAAAGCGATGTCTGATACCGATATCGACGCGCTTTTGGCAAACGTAGATTTTGCAGAATTTGGCGCTGCAGGCACCTATCCCGAGATATGGGAGTATGAGAGCGAATTTGAAGATATTAAAGCCGAGCTAAAAGAGCATTTTAACGGGCTTTTGAGCTTTTATCAAAATGCCGCCGACAAAGGGCTTGGCGTGCTAATCGTAATAGCCTAAATTTTGCGGTAAATCCCGTTAGGCGCTTGGCTACGGCGGAGCCGCTTTTGGGATAATTTTAAACCCGCATCTATAAAGTTAAATTTGCGGGTTTAAATTTGTGCGCTCAAAAGATAAGCTTGTTAAATTTACGCTCTGCACCTCAAAAACGCAAGCAAAATGCCGCCGCCAAATCCGCTAAATTTCCGCACCCGCGCATAACAAATCAAATTTCCGCCTCGATATAAAAACAAAAACGACGACTGAAGTAAATTTTGCTAAATTTCCACCGCACGCCTGCCGTTTTTATTTTAAATTTATCAAATTTGATTTACTATTTCTTCAAAATTTAAGGCCCGCCATGAACTATCTGCTTTTTATCGTCACATTTTTTCCGATTAGCCTGATGCCGGGTATCAACATGACCTACGCGATGAGTATCGGCATGAGCCTGGGCTACGTGCGCGCGCTACCGATGATGGCAGGACAGCTCACATCTTTAGCATTCGTTGGGATTTGCTGTATGCTGGGCGTTGGCGCAGTTTTGGCGCATTATAGCTTCGCGTTTAAGGCTCTAAATATCATCGCGGGGCTTTATCTGCTATATCTTGGCGCTATGCTGTTTTTTAGCAAGGGGCAGCTTAGTATCACGAAGGTCTCGCAGCTGCCGAGCAAAAAGCAGATGTTTTTAAACGGCGCCGTGGTCTGCATCTCAAATCCTAAGGCGTGGATTTTTCTATCGGCTTTGCTGCCGACTTTTTTGGACGCGAACGATCCTTTTAGCTTGCCGCGCATGCTCTCTATCACGGTTACGCTCGTTTTTATCGAGTTTTGCTCGCTTAGCCTCTACGCGCTGGGCGGAGCGATACTAAAGAAATTTTTGCAAACTCACCTGCGACTTTTGGAGATTTTTACGGCCGCCATCATCTGCGTCATCGGCATTTTGATGATGCTTCGCTAAATTTACCCGCCCATTTCTCGTTAAATTTGATAAAATAGGACAAAATTTATCGCCTTGCCCGTTAAATTCGGGGCAAATTTAAGGAAAGTAAATGTTTAAAATTTTAGTCGCCGAGGATGACGAAAATTTAAATAAAATCATCTGCCTAAAGCTAGCTCAGGAGGGCTTTTCGCCTCTTGCGGCTTTTGACGGAGAGCTGGCTTTGCAGCTACTAGAGAGCGAGCACGCCGATCTTGTCGTCACCGATATCATGATGCCCGGACTTAGTGGATACGAGCTAACCAAACAAATCAAACTGCTAGACGAGTCGCTGCCGGTGCTGATGATAACGGCAAAAAGCGGCATGGAGGGCATGGAGAAGGGCTTTGTCACGGGGGCGGACGACTACATGAGCAAGCCTTTAAATTTAAAGGAGCTGATCTTACGCATAAACGCGCTTTTGCGCCGAGCCAAGATCGCTAGCGGCAAGCGGCTGAGGTTTAAAAACTCCGAGCTCGACTATACGGCCCTTAGCCTAAAAATCGGCGGCGAGGCCGTGGAGCTCGCACCAAAAGAGTTTTATTTACTCTTTTTACTGCTCTCAAACCCGGGCAAAATTTTCACTCGTCTTGAAATCATGCAAGAAATTTGGGGCTACGACACGGATAGCGACGAGCGCGCGGTCGATACGCACGTAAAAAAGCTACGCCGCAAGCTAGAAAGCTGCACGGACTTTGAGATAGCTACGGTGCGCGGCATCGGCTATAAGGGCGAAATTTACGAGTGAGGGGCGGGGAGACAAAGTGAAAATTTTAAAAGCTATTTTAGCGGCAGCATCGGCGGTTTGTTATCTAAACTCGGCCGTTTTACCAGAAAGCGACTGGAGCAAAAAGGATCTAAAAAGCGAGGTCAAAAGCATGACGGCTACGGAGTACGAATACTCTATGGATGGCTCTGGAGTGCTAGAAAATACGCGCGTAAAGCGGACGGAGTTTAACGAAAACGGCTATATACTGCAAGAAACCGAGCATATAAACGGTGTGCCAAACAGCTCGGTATCGTTTGAGTACGGCAAAGACGGGCTAATCCGCAAAAAATACCAAGACAGCGCCGTTTATCTCTACGAATACGAATTTGACGGCGAAAATTTAGTCGCGACGGCCAAAGAAAAGTATGTCGAGGATAGATTTTACCCCCGAACGGAGAAAACCACCTACGGCAAGGACGGCAAAATGATCGCTCGGGCTGTGTATTCGGGCAGGGAACTAGTGATAGACGATAGCTACGTCTACGACGAAAAGGGCGTTTTAACGCGGATAGAAGATAATATGGAGCCGCGGCACGGCATAGAGATAAGCTTCGAGCGCAAGCCAAACGGCGAATATGAAAAAATCACGCAAGCCCCAAACTCAAAATGGGTTTATTACTACGCAGCAAATGGTGATGAAATGGAGTATACGTCGGTAAATTACTTCGGCTCTGAGGCAAAAATCTGGCAAATTTTGCAGTTTAAAGACATAATCAGGGACGAGCGGGGAAATTTGACGCATAAAACCTCGGTCAAATTTAAGCCCGCGGACAAATACTACGAAAACGGCGACATAAAAGAGGTCGGTTTATACAAAAAAACGGAAATAAAATATGAATACTACGCAAAATAAGAAAAAATACCTAATCAGTCTAAAAACCTACACGGCGGCGATGTTTATCTTCGTCTTTTGCGTACTTTGCGTCGCGGCGTCGGCGGCGATCATAGCTTACGAGCGGATATTTGAGATGAAGCTTGGGATGTTTTGGGGCATTATCAGCTTTTGCGCGATCGTGATGGGCGCGGGCGGAGCGATATTTTACGCGGTATCGGCGTATTTTTTGCGGTATGTCGAGAGCTTTAGGCTAGCAGCCGGAAAGATCGCTAGAGGCGACTTTGCCGTTAGGGTCGCGCGCAAGAACTGCAAACGCGGCGCAGATAGCGAATACCTGCACGAGCTAGACGAGCTGGCGGCAAATATAAATTTGACCGCGGCGGCGCTGGAAAAAATGGACTACATGCAAAAGGACTTCGTCTCAAACGTCTCGCACGAGCTAAAAACGCCTCTAAGCGTCATCAGCGGCTACTGCGAGATCGCGCAGGACGAGACGGACGAGGCACGCAGAAACGAGTATCTGGACCTCATAAAAGAGCAGGCAAAATCGCTAAGCAGGCTGTGCGAGGATATGCTGCTGCTCTCGCGATTAGATAGCCAGGCGGGCGTAAATTTAGACGAAAACGTGCGCGTAGACGAGCAGCTACGAAAGGCTGCGGCGATGCTAATGCAAAAGTACGACGGGCGGGAGTTTGATCTGGATCTAGCCGCCGTAAGCGTACGTAGCAACGCCTCGATGCTAGCGCAAATTTGGATAAATTTGATGGATAATGCGCTAAAGTACTCGGCCGCGGACGTCGGCGTGAGCTGCCGCGAAGAGAGCGGTCGGCTCACCGTGCGCATTAGCGACGAGGGTGCGGGTATCGAGGCAAAAAAGCTGGGAAAAATCTACGATAAATTTTATCAATGCGAGGAGTCGCACAAGGGCAAAGGCAGCGGTCTAGGGCTATCTATCGTGCGGCGCATCGTTCATCTTTTAGGCGGGGAGATAAGCTACGAAAGCGAGCCAGGACGCGGTACGACCGTGAGCGTAAAGATCCAAAACGCACGTAAAATTTGAGGCAAAGCGCGGCTAAATTTGATTAAATTTGTGCTTTTGCGGCGGGTAAATTTGACTCTCAGGCTCGGCTGATTGTGCGGCAAATTTTACTTGCGGGCGCGAAATTTGACGGAATAAGCGTAAATTTCAAGCGAAATTTTAAAAAGTCATACAAAGGACACATTGAGGACACAAAAGGTCATTATAATTCTCCAAAAATAAAGGAGAAAAAGATGAAAGATTCTGCAGTAACTCACGTAACTATGGCTATCGGAGCCGTGCTTTGGGGCTGTCTAACCGCAGCGGTGGTTTTGTTTTAACGGGAAAAAACGTAAAAACAAAAATCTACGGATGAGTATCGCGGCAAGACGCTCGCAAGTACGGCGATAACTCGTCCAATCTCTAAATTAAATTTAGCCGCAGTCTCCGCATCAAAAAACTCAGCTAGTTTTCGTCTCGGCGAGCTTGTTTTTATATAAAATTTAAAATTTGACTCGCAAGCCGAACCGTTTAAATTTAACCTCAAATTTACCCGCACCGACCGCTACCCTGCGCGCTTTGATTGTTTATTTAGCTTCTTTTGGATAAAATCGCCCAAATTTAATCTTAAGGCAAATCATGAAACAAGCAAAAGTCTGGAAATTCGGCGACAATATCGACACCGACATCATCATAGCCGCGCGCTATCTCAACACCTCGGACGAAAAAATCTTGGCCACTCATATCATGGAGGACGCAGATCCTGAGTTTAGCAAAAAAATCTCCGCGGGCGACGTCATCGTAGCTGGCGAAAATTTCGGCTGCGGCAGCTCGCGCGAGCACGCTCCTTTGGCGCTTAAGGCCGCAGGCATCGGCGCTGTGATAGCTAAGAGTTTTGCTAGGATTTTTTATAGAAACAGCTTTAATACGGGACTTTTGATACTAGAAATCAAAGAAACAGACGAGATAAACGCGGGCGACGAGCTAAAAATCGACGTGGATAACGGCGCGGTCGTAAATTTGACGAGCGGCAAAGAGTATAAATTTAGCCCGATACCGCCGTTTATGCAAGAGCTTTTAAAAAGCGGCGGCCTCATAGAATACGCGAAAACAAGGATATAAAATGGCTAAAATTTATAATATCGCAGTGATAAAGGGCGACGGCATCGGTCCTGAGATAGTGGATGAGGCGATAAAGGCGCTAGATGCGGCTAGTGCGGAGTTTGGTTTCGAGCTTAGCTATAACTATTACCTGATGGGCGGCGCTGCAATCGACGTGTTCGGCGAGCCTTTGCCTAGCGAGACGCTAAACGGCGCGCTAAACTCGGACGCTGTGCTTTTTGGTGCTATAGGCGGGCCTAAATGGGACGGCTTGCCGCGTCATCTGCGCCCTGAAAGCGGGCTTTTAAAACTACGAAAAGGGCTTGGCGCGTACGCGAATTTGCGCCCTGCGATGATATTTGACGAGCTAGTAGATGCTAGCACGCTAAAACCATCAGTCCTTCAGGGCGTCGATTTTATCGTAGTTCGCGAGCTAACCGGCGGGATATACTTCGGTCAACCGCGCGAGAAAAAAGAAAACAGTGCCTACAACACTATGACCTACACGAGCGAGGAGATCGAGCGTATCGCAAAGGTCGGGTTTGAAACCGCGATGAAGCGCAAAAAACGCGTCTGCATGGTCGATAAGGCAAATGTGCTTGAGACCAGCCAGCTGTGGCGCGAGGTCACGAGCGAGGTCGCAAAGAGCTATCCGGAGGTAAGTTTGGAGTTTATGTACGTCGATAACGCGGCGATGCAGCTCGTGCGCGCGCCTAGTAAATTCGACGTGATTTTGACGGAAAATCTCTTCGGCGATATCTTAAGCGACGAGGCTAGTATGGTGTGCGGCTCGATAGGGCTCCTGCCAAGCGCCAGCATCGGGGGCAAGGTAGGTATCTACGAGCCTATCCACGGCAGCGCGCCTGATATCGCGGGGCAGGGCATCGCAAACCCGGTCGCTACAATACTAAGCGCTGCGATGATGCTTAGGTATTCATTTGGCGAAAACGAGGCGGCAAAAGCTATCGAAAACGCGGTAAAAGCCGCGCTCGCACAAGGATACAGGACGAAGGATATAGCGCAATTTGACGCTAAAGAAATTTGCACTACGAGCGAAATGGGCAGTATCGTGGCCTCGCTCGTAAAAAAAGCGTAAAGATGAAAGATACGATTACCGAAGCCCTAATCTACGAGGCTCAAGGGCTAAAAGACGACGCGCTGATAGTTTATAAAAACATCCTAAAGCGCGAGCCGACAAACGCCGCCGCGATCGCCGCGATAAGGCGTCTAAGCGGCCTTAGTAGAAAAAAAACGGGCGTAAACGAGCAGATGAAAGATTTTTTCATCAAAATGAAAACCGACGAAGAAATAACCGAATTTAAAAGGTGGCTGATAAAACTATGAAACTAGAAGAAATAGCAAAAATGGCGATAGACGAGGTGGCGATGGAGCTAGAGCGAATGGGCACCACGCAGGAAAGCTTGGTCTCGGAGGCTGAAAATGCGGCAAATTTGACGAGCGTTCCGACCTCAAGTGGCGACGTAAATTTAACCAACGCCGCGGGTCTTGCAAATCTAGTTAGCGAGATCAGCATAGACGAAGCTAGCGAGTTTGAAGCCGTTTTAGAAAGCGCGGCAAACTCGCAAAACATCGCACCCGAATTTGACGGAGTGGGGGAGATCGCCGCGACTGCTGCGCCGCAAAAGGCCTTTGAGGTGGAGGTTGCGAATTTTACGGGCGAGGAGATATTTCTAAAAAACCTAAAAGAGCGCATTTTGGTGCTTTTTGAGGGGCTTAACGCGACGAGCGAAGAAAATCTGAAAGACAGGCTCTCGCTCACGCTTAAATTTTTAGAATTCGTGCTGGCAAATGTCGAAAATCGGCTCGAAAATCTGCAAAAATAAAAATCTAAAATGGGTGCGAGATTTTCTAGCACCCCACACCAAGCGCGCGTATATCGTCGGTGGCTGCGTTCGCGATGCGATGCTAGGTAAAAAAATCTCCGACTTTGACGTTGAAATTTACGGTATCGACCCTGCTAAATTTGACGCTCTGATGGCGCAAATCGGCGCTTGCGGCGTGGGCAAAAACTACTTCGTTTATAAATTTAAAAACTTCGACCTTTCTTTGCCGCGAACCGAAAACAAAACGGGCGAGGGTCATAAAGCATTTGAGGTCGCCTATACGGACGACGAACGTGCGGCATCTTTGCGCCGAGACTTTACTGTAAATGCGATGATGATAAATATTTTTGACGGCTCGTTTTTGGACTTTTACGGCGGCGAGAGCGACCTAAAGCGAGGCATCTTGCGCCATATCGACGATGAAAAATTCGCCGAAGATAGTCTGCGCGTACTGCGGGCGGTGCAGTTTAGCGCGCGGCTAAATTTCCGTATCGCGCGCGAGAGTTTGCGGCTGATGAAGCGCCTAAGTATCAGAGATCTTAGCCGCGAGCGCATAAACGGCGAGCTAATGAAGCTTTTTGGCGCCAAATTTCAAGAGGTCGGCTTTTTGTATCTTTATAAACTAGGGCTTTTGGGCAAAATTTTTGGGCTAAATTTGAGCCGAGTCGAGGCGGAAAAATTTGCCGCAAAACTAAAAAGCGCGGTCAAATTTCTACCCAAACAAAACGGCAAAAAAGACGAGCGCGAGTTTTTGTATCTTTTAAACGGCTATTTCGGCATTAAAAATTTTTACGATTTAGGACTGCCTAAAAGCTTTGAAGCCTGCGTCAAAGAGCCGTTTTTTGCTGGTCGTCCGAGCGACAAAGACTTGCTAAAAATCGCCCTAGATAAACCGCTAAAAAGCTGGCTCGGGCTTAACTTGCCTAGCCTAATAAAAAGAGCTAAAAATTTAGGCGTTTATGAGGCTAAATTTGAGCCCGCTATCGATACGGCGGAGATTTTAAAGCAAGGCTTTAAAGGAGCTGCGATCGGTGCTGAGATAAGGCACAGGCAGGATCTAGCGATAGATAAATTTTTAAACGAAAAGTCAAGCTCGGCTAAAAATTAACCTAGTTAAAAGCGCAAATTGGCTAAAATCAAGCCCTATTTTAAAGAGGCGAAAGTGGAAAAAATCTCAAATATAAATTTTCAAAATAAAAGTATTCTTTTTAGTATAAGTTTTGCAAAAAGCCTAAATTTGAGCGACTTGGCAAGTGCTTGTGCGGCTGTTAAAACGCAGGCTAAGGCGGCTTTTTAAATGTTCAACATCGTCCTCGTTCATCCTCAAATTCCCCAAAATACGGGCTCGATCGGGCGCATGTGCGTAAATGCTAATCTTAAGCTTCATATAATCAAACCGACCGTTTTTGACATCAGCGAAAAGGCCGTTAGGCGCGCGGGGCTTGATTACTGGGCGCGGTTAAATCCCGTTATTTGGGAGAGTTTGGACGAGTTTTTACGCGCAAACGCCGCTTACGAGGATAGATTTTTTTACGCGACGACGAAGGCGCATAAATTTTACTTTGAAGCGGAGTTTAAAAAGGGCGACTTTTTGTTTTTTGGCGGCGAAAGTACGGGCCTACCTATGGAGCTGATGGAGCGAAATTTCGCAAACGCGATCAAAATCCCGATGGGCGAGCAGGGCAGAAGCTTAAATTTAGCCACGAGTGCGGGCATCGTCGCGTATGAGGCTATCAGGCAAAATTTCGCCGAGTCAGGTTTTGGAAACGCGATATGAAATTTACGGCAAATAGGCTCTTTGCCCTCATTTTTGCGGCTCTGTTTTTTGCTGTTTTTGCGGCGGGTGCCGAGCTAAAGATCGCTACGTTTAACGTGCAAAATTTATTTGACGCCAAAAACGACGGCAGCGAGTACAAGGATTTCATCGTCGGAAAATCAGAGTGGAGCGAGAAAAAAGCGAGCGCCAAATTTAAAGCCGTAAGCGCAAAGATAAAAGAGCTAAATGCCGATATCATCGCGCTTCAAGAGATAGAAAACGAGCAAATTTTAAAAGAGCTGATGAAGGAAGCGGGCTATAAATATTTTGCCTTTTCTAAAGGCAAAAACGGTCCCGTAGGCCTAGCCGTGCTGTCTCGCATAAAGCCTGAAAAAACGCAAATTTTCAGCGTGCCAAACGTAAAAACAAGAGATATTTTAAAGCTTGATTTTGAAGTGGATGGGCAAAAATTTAGCCTCTTAAATTTGCATTTTCCCGCTAGAAAAAATCCTCTAAAGCAGCGAAAAACAGCTTTTATCACGCTAAAATCAGCTTTAGCGGATACCCAAAAGGTCGTGGTTTTGGGCGATTTTAACACGCCTTACGGAGATAAAGAGCTGCTGGGCGATTTTGAAACTAGTAAAAATTTGGCTAATCTTTGGGCGTTTTTGCCAAAGCACGAGCGCTACTCGCACACGAGCCTAAACGCGCTCGATCACGTCCTGCTCTCAAAGGACGCGCTTAGTCAAAACTATGTCTTAAATAGCTTTAAGGTTGAGCGAGACGGGGCGCAAATTTCGGATCACTTCGCTCTGGTTTTTAGGCTAAATTTTGATAAAAATGCTAAAAATACGCTGCAAAATATCGCCGAAGCGCGGGTCGGCGAGCTATCAAAGAAGTCAAATTTGCCTGTTTTGCTAAAACGCGCTACGGTCGTTCAAAAAGATAAAAAGGGCTTTACGCTAGCTAAAGATAAGCGCGGTATCTACGTATACGAGCCAAAAAACGACGCAAAGCCCGGCCAAATCATGGACGTAGCGGTAAACCGCCTAGACGAGTTTAAGGGAAATCTTGAGATTAGCTCGCATTATGCGGTAAAAATTTATGACGAAACGCAAGATCCGCATGAGCAGATGCTGGAGGCTAAAAACCTAAAACAAGCGCGCGCGGGCGACGTGTTTGGTCGTATCGGCGGCGAAGTGCGAAACGGCAGGCTCTATACGCCGTACGGAGATATCAAAATTTACGGCGCTAAGGGCGAACCGCGCAACGAAAAAGAGGCGATTTTTACGTCCGTTCGCGTAGTGAATTATAAAAATGAACCTCAAATTTGGATAGAAAATGAGAATAATTGACGCGTTGGTGCTGGGCGCATTCGTGCTTTTCGTGATATTTTTGATGCGCGGATTTGTCACGCAGACGCTTGAGAGAAGCAAAAGAAGACAAAATTTAAAAAAGGATAAAAAATGAACGAAACAAAAGAACTGATCGTGGAGATCGGCGTCGAGGAGTTGCCGGCGATCCCGTTTTTAAAAGAGTGTGGCAACGTCGCGGCAAAGTGGCGCGAGACTCTAGCGCAAAACGGCCTAGATAGCGAGTGTGAGTTTTACTATACGCCGCGCAGGATAGCGTTTTACCACCCGAAATTTGCGGTGCGTCAGGAGGACGGATTTAGCGAGTTTATCGGTGCGCCCAGGCAAGTCGCACAAAAAGACGGCGCCTGGACGCCGGCTGCGCTGAGTTTTGCTAAAAAATGCGGTATCGAGGAGTCTGAGCTAAAATTTGAAACCGTCGGCGGCAAAGAGGTGCTCTACTACAAAAAGCCAGTCGCGGGCAAGCCTAGCTCTGAACTTCTTGGCGATATGATCGAGAAGTTTTTGATGAGCTTAAATTTTGGCAAATCTATGCGCTGGGGCGATGGTAAATTTGAGTTTATCCGTCCGATTCGCTCGTTTTTGTGCCTACTTGGAGACGAGGTTGTTAAATTTAACAAATTTGACGTTGAAAGTGGCGATACGATTTTTATGCACAGAAGCATCGGCTACGATAAATTTACCGTCAAAAACGCGAAAGATTATTTCGCCGCGATGCCTAAAATCGGCGTAATCCTCGATCAAAACGTGCGCAGAGAGAAAATTTTGAGCGAGTTTAAGCAAATCGAAGCCAAAAACGGCGTAATGGTCGAGGTGGACGAGGCGCTGTTAGACGAAGTCGTAGCGATCACCGAGCATCCGACCGCGCTGCTTGGCGGCTTTGAGCGGGAGTTTTTGGAGGTGCCTAGCGAGGTCATCATCACCTCAATGAAGGAAAATCAGAGATATTTCCCGGTTTTTGAGGGCGGCAAGCTCGCCAATCGCTTCGTAGTCGTTAGCAACGCCATCTCTCCCGAGCCGGCGCTCATCGTAAAGGGCAACGAAAAGGTTTTGCGCGCTAGACTTAGCGACGCGATGTTTTTCTGGCGCAGCGACCTGGCGCATGAGTTTGGCCCCGAAAAGCTAAAAAACATCACCTATCTAAAGGAGCTAGGCAGCACATACGACAAAAGCGTACGCGAGCTAGGCGTCGCAAAACGACTAGCTAAAATCTGCACCGATAGGCTAAAAGAGTGCGCGGGAGAGGACTACGAGGCGCTACTGGAGCGCGCCGTGATGCTGAGCAAGGCTGATCTAACCACGCAGATGGTGTATGAGTTCACCGAGCTACAGGGCGTGATGGGCGGCTACTACGCGGCGGCTAAGGGCGAAAACGAAAACGTCGTAACCGCGATCAAGGAGCAATACTTGCCAAGCGGCGAGGCCAGCGCGCTACCTAGCACTATCTTTAGCTCCGTCGTCGCGCTCGCGATAAAGCTTGAGACGCTAATAGGGCTCTTTAGCGCGGGTAAGATCCCAAGCGGCAACAAGGACCCGTATGCGCTGCGCCGCGCGGCTAACGGCGTCATCAAGATCATTCAAAACGAAAATTTAAACCTTGATATCGCGGCGTTTTTGCGCGAGACGGCGGAGGGGTATGCTAAATTTGACGTCGAGGCGCTGATAGGATTTATATTTGATAGGCTTTATACATTTTTTGACGTGAACCCGTCCGTCGTAAAGGCTTGTCTAGCTAGCAAAAAAGGCGATATACTCGCACAGTGCGAGGCGATCGAGGCTCTGGGCGCTATATGCGCGGCGGATGACTTTAGGCAAAATTTTAGCACGTTTAAGCGTCTGGCAAATATCATCAAGGATGAAAATTTCGGCTCGGTCGATGAAGCTAAATTTGAAAACCAGAGCGAGATAAAGCTAAACGATGCGTTTAAGGCTGCGGTAAAAGCTGGCGGCTCATACAGTGAACGCCTAAAAAATCTTTTCGGACTAAGAGCCGCGATAGACGAGTTTTTCGACAACGTAATGATAAATGCCCAGGACGAGCTCGTGCGTAAAAACCGCCTTGCGCTTGTTGGGCAAATTTACGCGGAATTCCTCAAGATCGCCGATATAAAAGAGATAAGCTTGTAAAGGCTAGAAGCGGTGCTGCCGCTTCTAACTCGGCTATACTCTGGCTTGGCATAGGAGCTAGCGGTCTAGGATACTTTTTATGGAACAAAGGCGCATGCGAGGTAGATAGCGGAACTCTAGCCATCATGAATAACGCTCTCATACCTGCAGCCATCATCGTAAATTTAGTATTTTGGCATAAGGATGCGGACATACTAAGACTATGCCTTGGCGGCGCAGTGATTTATATATCGCTACTTATTCACAACAAAATCATCGCACACTACGAGCGAGCAAGCGTAACTGCAAAATAGTCAAATTTGAACCAAATTTAGCTAAATTTAAAACTAGCGCGACGTTTAGGCTTGTTGTCATACAGTTGTTTAGTGGTTTGATTTGCAACCGTAAATCCATTTTCTTTAATTTAAAAAATATAATTTAACGAGTTTGTGGATTATTATGAAATAGCCTTGAAGCTTGCAAAAGAGTTTTAAGGCTCTAAAACTCTAGCCTCAAATTTTCTCTCTTTTCTGAAATATTTAAAATACACGTAAATACAAAATAGCGGGATAGAAATATACCAAAAAGCGCAAACTAAGACATAAAAAACCGCAAACCCTATCAATCCTATACCTATCACTAAGGCAAGCAGCAAATCGTCCATCTTTGGCGCCTCCATTGTATAAATTTGCACTTCAATTTTAATAACATCAAGATAAAAAAAGGCTGAAATATGGCAAAATTAGCAGGACGCTTTTGCATAGCGAAAGATTTCTAAAGGAGCGTAGCGGGATGGCAAAAAATGCAACTCTGACCTTTTGGAATAGACTTAGAGCTATATAAACAATTTTACGGCAATAAAACATAGGTAAAATGGCTTTATGATAGTTAAAATCAAATAGTATATACGTTGTGGTTTATGAAAGCACAAAAAAATTATACTTCGTCAGCCGGCAGTTAGCATAGAATGTTCTATTTTATTTTTAAAGATACTTTTTTAAGCATTTATATGTCGGAGATAGTGGGCTTTTTAGATATTTGTGTTTCATATGGTGCCCGAGGTCGGACTCGAACCGACACAAGGTTGCCCTTACCAGATTTTGAGTCTGGCGCGTCTACCGGTTTCACCACTCGGGCTAATTAAAGAATTGAGATTTTACCCTGAAAGATATAAAAAAGAGATTAAAAACATGAAAGCCCATAATAGAGCTTTCATAAAAAGGTATTATTTCTTTTTGCCTTTTTTTACAGCACTAGCTACTACGGCTTCTTTTAATTTTTTGCCTACTTTAAATTTAACCGCTTTGCTAGCAGGAACATCGATAACTTTAGTGGTTCCAGGCACTCTTGCTTTTCTAGCGGCTCTTTCGGCTGTACCAAATGTACCAAAGCCTATAAAGCTAATGCTGTCGCCGCTTTTAAGAACCTCTTCGATAGTCTCTAACGCGGCATCAACTACCTTTAGAGAATCTTTTTTAGAAAGACCGGCCTTGTCGGCAACAGCTTGAATAAAATCAGCTTTTTTCATAGAACCATCCTTAATAAGAAGTGATATGCGGGCATTTTACAACGTTTTTATAAAAAATACAATAGTTTTTAGCCGAAAATTTAATGATTTTTACGCGAATTTGACGAAAAAGCTCGAATTTTAGACTATTTGCACCAAAAACTCGCTTTTTAGTCCAGTTTTTTTGATGTCTATAAGGCGCAAATTTTCTATATCAGTTTTGCAAAGTTCGCTGAAGTTTTTTACCCCGTTTTGCGCTACTTGCCTCAAAACTATCCCGCGGTATGCTTTGGCATAGTGACTGACGACTTTGCCGTTTTTTAGAAATTTAAATGTCGCAAACGGTTTTTGTATGCGGTAAAATTTCTCGTAAAACTCGGCTCTAAGGTCTAAAATGTCGTCATCCCACAGCCACTCATCTATCTCGTCGCTAAAATTTTGCCTATAAAATTCCTCCAAATTTAACCCGTTTATGCGCTCGCCTTGCTTTAGTTTGTATTCAGGTAGCGCATCCGCTGCCGTCACGGGGCCGAATAAATTTGAAAAAATCAGCGTATTTTTATCTATAAATTCCTGCGCCGTGCTATCAAGGCTGCGGTAATCAAGGTGCTTGTAGGCTACTCCGTCATATCGCAGGATGGCTTTTACCGCGCCTTTTTTAAATAAGCTTTCACGCAAACTCGGCTCATTGGTTAAATTTTTTACGCCGAAAAGTTTTGAGATTTGCTCTAAGTTTGCCGTTTGTAGAAAATCATCATAAATTTTTAAAATTTCACACCGCTTTTCATATAAATCCGGAAAAATAAAGGCGTCCTTATCTATAAATTTATTTGGACTCACGGCGGTTTTGGCTTCGCTCGGCGAAAAGAGTATTTTCATTTATTCTCCTTAAATTTGTCAAAATAATATCTAAAACTAAATAAATTTTGAAATTTGACGATATAACGAGTGGAACTTTATTTGCTTGCAAGAGCTCAATTAAATTTAAGGAAAAATGCGATGAGAATGACGAATCAGCTGATGAAATTTACGAATAACTACGACTATCAGACCAATATGAAAGCGCTTTACAAGCTAAATACGCAAATTTCAAGCGGCCTAAAAATCCAAAATTCTTTTGAGGATAGTAGCGTCTATAACGATGGCATGAGGCTTGATTACGAGGTTGCGACGCTTGAGCAGGTGCAAACGGCGACTTCAAAAGCGCAGCACTTTTCAAAAAATACCGATAAGGCTTTGGGTGAATTTAAGCAGCAGCTTGAGACTTTTAAAACAAAGCTAGTTCAGGGTGCAAACGAAATCCACTCGCAAACTTCGCGCGAAGCCATCGCAAACGACCTTCAAGGTATCAAAAATCATCTAGTAAACATTGCAAACACCTCGATAAATGGACAGTTTTTATTTTCTGGAAGCGCTATAAACACAAAACCTATAAATGGCGACACGAATGAATATTTCGGCAATGCGCAAACAATGAAAGCAGTAGGCGGAGCTCAGGTAAATTTGACCTACAACCAAAACGGGCAGGAGCTATTTTTGGGTAAGGACGGCGACTATAATAAAAAAGTCACCTCCAACACAATGCTAAAAGCGCAAAATTTAGATGATAGAAATAAGACCGTTTATATCGATAGCGAGCATAAAATGCGCGATCTAATCGGTTTTAAATATGTAAAAGACGAAAAAACTTTGACTAATCAAGACTTTACCGGTACGGGCGTGCGAGAGTTTCAAAAGACTACATTTTTCTTGCAGGGTAAAAAGCCAAACGGCACGAGCTTTACGAGTAAATTTAAGATGACGTCAGACGCTTCGATAAACGACCTACTAGAAAAAATCGGCACCGAATACGGCAACACTCCGACCAATAAAGTCGTCGAAGTAACGATAAATAACCAGGGTCAAATCAACGTAAAAGACCTAAGCAAAGGCAATCAGGTTATTGATTTTCACATGATAGCGGCGACGAAAAAGGTTGCGGACGCAGATGCTCTAGCGGGCGGTATAGCAGGAGCATCTAGTGCGTTTGATGCGATCAATAGTCTAAAATCACTAGAAACTTTAGTAAATGCAACGCCTACTTCTCATAAAGATTATGAAATCACGGAATTTGTTAAAAGCAAATACGAAGACTTAGGCGGAGCCGCCACTAACGCATATGATTATGACAAGATAAATTTTAACCAAGATGGCAGAAATCTAGTTGGAACCGTATCACAAGTAGAGCGCGGTAGCGGTAAATTTGCCGATGATAACACTACTCTAAGCCAAGTGGTTGGCGCAAAAGAGTTGTATCAAGGCGAAAGAGATAAATACAATATCGACGGACAGCGCATAAGAATGGAAATCAAGTCAAAGAGCGGCGGAAAATATACGGCTGTAGTAAATTTTGATGATACCACTGTTCCGAGTACCGCCAAGGTAAAAATAACTAGACCTGATAATTCCACTTATACAACAAACGTTTGGGATAGTTTTTATAACGACACCACAAACCCGCCGACCACCGAAGGTATTGATACGCAGTCAAAAAATATGACTTTTAGACAGCTAAACGACATCATCGGTATGGTAGCTAGTGACAATGTTCCTGCGGGCGCCGGCGGTAATACGCAAGCTGATTATGTCGCCTACAAACAAGCTATCTCAAAATCGCAAGGTAGCGTTGAGGCAAATATGGATCATAGGGGTCGCATAAAAGTAACCGACAAGCAAAACGCCGTCACGCCGATAAAAGTAGGTATATACGATAGCGGAAATGCCGATAAATTTGCGGGCGACAGTACGGGTACGACTCCTGCGACAAGGCAAGGAGAGGGTTCGCTATGGAGTTTTTCCGCAAACAACGGTATCGAGATAGATAGTCCGAGCGTGGATATTTTTGAGGACTTAGATAGGATGATAGAGGCTGTAAGAAGCGGTCAATACCGCGCCGATAGCGAGGGCGAATATCCGCGCAATTCAGGTATCCAAGGCGCGATAGAGAGGCTGGATCATATCGCAGACCACGTAAATAAAATCCACACTAAAGTGGGCAACCAAACAAATACGCTAATACAAACCAATACTCACGCTAGCGTCATGGAGGTAAACGTAAAAACCGTCAAGGCCGATATCACAAACGCCGACTACGGCGAGACCTATATGAACCTCATGCAAAAAATGATGTCGTATCAGGCGATGTTGCAGTCCGTGGCTAAGATAAACCAGCTCTCGTTATTAAACTATATGTAAAAACTCGCTATAATCTACGGTTTTATTAAAGTTTCGTTATCAAAGCGGGCGGAGCAAAACGAGGCCGAATTTTACGAATTCGGCCTTAAATTTAGTGCTCTCCCGTAAATTTAAATTTACTCAATTTAAAAGGACGCGCCATTTTAAGAGAATCGGTTTTAGTAGTAGTCGTTTGCTTTTTGATATTTTTCGGGATCGCTACCGTCGCGCCTGCGGCAAATTTCGTCGGTAGTTTTGGCAACGCGATAGGACTTTGGAACTTCAAACTTTTCGGCTTTATTGCTTACGTTTACCCTTTTGTTTTTATATTTTTTGCGTATTATATTTACAAATATTTTAACGGCTTTAACGCCGAATTTGCCCAGACGACACTTGGAGCGACGCTACTGTTTTTGGCGTTTTTGATGTTTCAATCAGGCTCTAACGCTAACTACGGCGGACTGGTTGCAAACAGCATAAATGATGCGCTAAAAGACGTGGCCGGCGTGATAGGTATGTGGGTATTTATCTTGATGCTTTTTGTGCTGAGTTTTGGTCTTATCGCACAGGATAACATCGTAGCTATCTTAAAAAAGGCTTTCGTTGAGCCCAGCTCCAATGAGGATAAATTTGAAAACCCAGCCGAGATTAAGCCAAAATCGCAAAAAAAACCTAGACAAATCAAAAAGCCCAAAGCTCAAAGCGAGTCAAATTTGAGCGAGGAAAACGGCGAAAAGCTAGAGGATGAAGACGAGCCGGACGATGAAGACGATGCGCAGGATGAAAGCGAGTCAAATTTAGAAGAAAAAAGTACTACTATAAACGGCGTCGAGATCCTAAATGAAGTCGCCGAAAATAAAAAACTGCTCGAACAAATGGAAAAAGGCAAGGTCGAAAAACCTAAGGATTTTGCGTTGCCGCCGCTTAAATTTTTAGCCGATCCGCCGAGGCGCTCAAACAGCGTAAATGAGGCTGAGATCGATCAAAAGATCTCCGATTTGCTCGATAAACTGCGCAAATTTAAAATAGACGGCGATGTCGTGCGAACGTACACGGGGCCGATCGTTACGACGTTTGAATTTCGTCCTGCGCCGCATATCAAAGTAAGTAAAATTTTAACCCTGCAAGACGATCTAGCGATGGCTCTGCGCGCGCAGACTATCCGTATCCAGGCGCCGATACCGGGCAAAGACGTCGTAGGCATCGAGGTGCCGAATCAAAATATCGAAACCATCTATCTAAAGGAAATTTTAGATAGCGAGGTTTTCAAAAACTCGAGCAGTCCGCTAACTATCGCGCTAGGCAAGGATATCGTCGGCGCACCCTTTATCACCGATCTAAAAAAGCTACCTCATCTACTAATCGCGGGCACGACGGGATCTGGCAAGAGCGTGGGCATAAATGCGATGCTACTAAGTCTGCTGTATCGCAACAGCCCGCAGACTCTGCGCCTGATGATGATAGATCCCAAGATGCTTGAGTTTAGTATCTATAACGACATCCCGCACCTGCTCACGCCCGTCATCACGCAGGCTAAGCAGGCCATAACCGCGCTATCAAACATGGTTGCCGAGATGGAGCGTCGCTACAAGATCATGAGCCACACGCGTACCAAAAATATCGAAAGCTACAACGAAAAGATGAAAGAGGAGGGCGGCGAGCAGTTCCCGTACATCGTCGTGATCATCGACGAGCTGGCTGATCTCATGATGACTAGCGGCAAGGACGTGGAGCTATATATCGGGCGTCTAGCGCAGATGGCGCGCGCTAGTGGCATACATCTCATCGTAGCCACCCAGCGCCCGAGCGTAGACGTCGTGACGGGGCTCATAAAGGCAAATTTGCCTAGCCGCATCAGCTACCGCGTCGGTCAGCGTATCGATAGTAAGGTGATCCTAGATCAAATGGGCGCGGAGAGCTTGCTAGGACGCGGCGATATGCTATTTACGCCTCCTGGAAGCCCGGGCGTTATCAGGCTGCACGCGCCGTTTGCTAGCGAAAAAGAGATCGACACGATAGTAAATTTCCTAAAAGCGCAACAAGATGTGGTCTACGACGAGAGATTTTTAGCCGAGGAGGGCGCTAGCGGCGGTGGTGGAGCAGGCTCTGGCGTGGTAGCGGGCGAGCTAGACGAGCTCTACGAAGAGGCTAAAGAGATCGTGCTAAGCGAGCAAAAAACCTCGATCAGCTATCTACAACGCCGCCTAAAAATCGGCTACAACCGCGCAGCTACGATCATCGAACAGATGGAGCAAATGGGCGTGCTAAGTCCGATGAATACAAAAGGGCAGAGGGATATTTTGTAAATTTGGCTCAAATTTACTAGCGAATGCTGGCTGTATTTATTTTTAGCTTAGCGCCGTTAAACTTGAAAATAGGCGTCCGTTGGGGGCGACAGGCTTTGCACGGCGTTGCGAAGTTTTGCGCGTTTAGCTAAAATCTATATTTACGCTCAAATTTTAAGTTCATCGTTGGCGAAATTTACCGCCGAAAAAGCAAAATCATTTATTTATAAACGTCAATGCTCAAATTTAGCTCGTCTATGACGCGTAATAGCCGCAAGACCTCGTCTTTTATGGCCTGCGCATCAGAAAGGCTTAGCGGCGGGTCTAATAGTGAACTTTCAAAACGGTTTTTTGCACCGTTTAAAAAGAGATAGAATTTATCATCCATAAACACCGCGCTTAGCGATACGGCACTGTCAAAACCCTGCTTAACCTCGCGTAGGCGTTGCATAAAACCAGGGCTTAAAAGATAGCGCGCTTCTATCTTATCGTCGGTAAATACGCGAAATTCGTTGTTAAACTCCGTATCGTCCAGCACCTCTTTTTCGCCAGATATTTTCGTATTTAGCACCTTCTTATCGGCTAGTATCGTTTGTCCTTTGAAATTTTTATAAAACTCGCAGACTAGTACTGTACCGTTAAAGTCCATATATTCGTCGTATATGACTTTGCTTACTCTCAAAAGCGCTAGATAAGGGTTTTTTGAGCCGTTTGAGTCATATGTTTTTTCTATTTTTATAGCCTCGCTTAATTGAAATTTGACATTAGCATAAGTACCGCTTATTTGGTCTTCGCCGTAAAAATTTACGCGCCTGTATATTCCGCTTTTATAAAATTCGTTTGCGCTGATGCCTTTTTGAGGCTCGTATGTAAAATTGCTATCTATATCGGCAATTACCGTGCTAACAAAAACATTTTTGTAGAAGCTTCTATACTCTTCCAGCGTTTTTTCTACTTTTTGGAATCCTTGGCGTGACGTATATTGGGATGACTGCAAATAAAAGAAAGAATATTTCAAAGCGTCGCTCCATAATAATAAAAATTAGTATCGGTGCGACAAATGTCGTTATAGTCATAAATGTAGCGTATTTTTTGACTATTTTTTTACACTCATTTTGCTTTTGCGTTACGGCAGCGATGGCTTCTTTTATTTTTTGATTTCTCATTCGTAAAAAACTCGGTTTAGATAAAGACCATTTGGCGGTGCGGGGATTCGCGTGAGCGGCTTTTGCTCGTGGATAGCTTGGCGCAAAAGCTCTTTTGCTTTGAGGAAATTTGCATCGCAGCAGTTGTTTGCGACTTTGTTTAAATTTGAGTTTTTAGCGTCAAATTTTGAAGCGACGCACTCTGCACGTTCGGCGGTTAAATTTGCATTATTTTCAAATTTCGCCAAATTTACGCTTTCGTGACTTTTTGTCAGGATATTATCGTGGCTTTTTTTGTTTAAATTTGTGTCCAAATTTGCCACCTCTGCGCGCTCAAATTTAAACTCCTGCGCCTGCATTTGTCTAAATTTACCGCTTTTAGCAAGCTCAAGCGCCTTTAAAACGCTAGCGACCATGAGGCGAACCTGGGCGCGCAAAAAGCCGTTTGCTTTAAAAACGATAATCGTTCGTTCGCCGCGCTCGTAGCAAAAGGCCTTTGAAACGTGCCGCACCGGGCTTTTGATGTCGCTACCGAGCTTCATAAACGCACTAAAATCGTGCTCTCCGACAAAAAGCGCGAGTAGTTCGTTTGCTAAATTCAGGTCAAATTTGGGTAAAAAAGTCTCGTAAGGCGACAAAAAAGGCGAAAACTCGCCGTGATTGATGACGTATCGATATGCACGCACGGTAGCGTCGTATCGCGGATGAAAGTCGTCTTTAACGCTGCTTATAAATTTGACATGAATGGCCGGATGAGCGTGGCGGTTGATGAGAGCTTTTAGACGCGTAAAGTCTTTAAAATGCTCGCCGCACTCCACGCAGGCGACTTGATTGTTTGCGTGCACGCCCTTGTCTGTGCGCGAGCTGGAGATTATCTTGCTAAAAATACCCACGTGCGCTAGAGCCACACCCAGAGCGTCCTCGACGCCGTTTTCGTGCGGCTGGGTCTGCGAGCCCTGAAATTTCGACCCGTCGTAGCTAAAAACGAGTTTAAGCCGCACTTAGTATCTTTTTAAAATTTTAGCCCTAAAGCTAAAAATCGAGGCGATAAAAAATAGCGAAAATATCGCCGCAATCGCGATAAAAACGCGCGAACTAAAGAGCATAATGAGTGTAAAATACCCGAATAGTACGCCAAATATCCCAAAATACACAAAGCCCTTTTCGTAGCGGTAGGTCACAATACCTAGGCTCAAAGCAAAAAGCGTCGTCGCTAGTGGGAAAAGTGCTATGAGAACGTAGGTTGCGAAGTCTTTGGCGCGCTTTTTATCCTCGCTCATCGCTTGCCAATACTGTACAAACGACTTCGTCTGCGCGACGCTGTCCTCTTGGGCGGTGCTGATTTTCATCGTGCCAAAGTCGGTTTTATGCCACGAGGCGTCTCTTATATCGTAAATTTTGCCCTCCGATAGCGTAAACTCAAGCACAGCGTTGTTGTTGGTTAGGCGAGCGTTTTTAGCAAGGACGAATCGGTGCGCGTCTTCTTTTGGTGAATAAAGCGTCACACCCTCATAAAGAGTGCCGTTCTCGTCGTTTTTTTCGTTTTGAATAAAGACCATCCAGTCGGAAAATTTTTGCCCAAATTCGGTTGTTTTTAAATTTAGCTTGGCGACGGTTTTTTTGTACGAGACGAAATTTGAGTTTAGCTCTGCGGCCGTAGGGATCAGCACTATCGCGGTGACGATTAAAAAGGCCGAAACCGCGCCGCTAACGATGAGGAAAAATTTAGCGATCCTAACGGGCGAATATCCGAGCGTAAAAAGCACGATGCTCTCGTTTTCGCGCGAAAGTCTGAAAAACATGAGCGCAAGCGATGCGAAAAACGCGATAGGTACGGTAAAAAGCAGCACTCTAGGCAGCATAAACATATAAAGTTTAAAAAGCTCTATAAAGGTGATCTCGATGTACGACGTGATGCGCGCTATCTGGATAAAAAACACGATCGACATGATGAGAAAAAGCGTCGCAAATAGCGATGCAAACGTACTTAGGAAGTTTGAGAAAAGATAACGCGCTGTCCTATCCATAAATCAGTCCCAATATGTAGATAAATTGCTCCTTAAACGCGTAAACGATGAGCGTAGCAAGGCTTAAAAACGGCACGAAAGGCAGCTCGTATCCGTACTTTCGCACTATGAGATATGCAGGCAGCGTCAGTAGCGCCGAGACATAGATCGCCATGAGGCCAAGCTTGATGCCCAAGATCGCGCCCATAACGCCCGCTATAAAAATATCCGCAGAGCCCATGGCTTCGCGCTTGAGAGCCAGACTGACGACCGCGCGAAGTAGCCAAAATGCAAACATAAAAATCGCAGCGTTTATAAACGAATCAAATGCAAATAAAAGCCCATCCGAGTCAAAAGAGGCAGGTAGATTAAAGCCGTAAAGCAGCGAAAATGCGACGCTGGCAAAAAGTAACGGATCCGGAACGGCTTTGTAGCGAAAGTCGATCAGGCTAAGCGCTAGCAGCAAGATAAAGCAGATACCAAGCATCGCCGCCTTGAAAATAGCGGCGTAAAAGCCGTCCGTAAAAGGCTCAAGTCCGTGCATCTCAACGCAATACGCAAGCACGCAAAGCAGGCCGCTAGCAAGCTCAACCAAAGGATACTGAAAGCTGATTTTTTCGCCGCAAAACGCGCACTTGCCGCGCAAAAACAGCCACGCAAAAATCGGGATGTTATGATACGGTTTTAGCGGTGTTTTGCAGCTTTGGCAGTGCGAAGCGGGAAAATTTACGCTCTCGCCGCGCGGCATGCGGTAGATCAGGACGTTGCTAAAGCTGCCTACTACGGCGCCCAAGATAAAAAATAATAAAATAAAAAATACAACGGCGAAAATCATAACTCTCCTAATTTAATTTATAATGCATTTGGCTGCTGCGATTGTTTTGAGCTAGCGGCGACGTTTTTAAGCAATATTTGCGCAAATTTGCCGCGCTGATTTGAACTAAAATTTGACTAGTTTTAGCGCCTCAAAAAGCATAAAACACAAAATTTAAAGGCGATTTTAGCGAAATATTGCCTTGAATGATTTTAAATTTAAAGATTTCGGCTCAAAATTTATGGAAAACGGCGTTGCGGCAAGATTTTTATTTATCAAATTTAAAAAGCTTTTTGTCGCAAGCGGATAAACAAAAACGACGTAAATTTAACAAGACGACGCCAGTTAAAAATGTCAAATTTAAAGTCCGCCAAACCTTCTATCTTTTTTCTTAAACTTAGCCGTTATCAAGGCTAGCTCCTCGCGCGTAAAATCGGGCCAAAGCGTGGGCGTAAAGGCAAGCTCGGCGTAGCTAGCTTGCCAAAGCATGAAATTTGACAGTCTCTGCTCGCCGCCGGTGCGCACGAGAAGGTCGATGGGTGCGGGCTCATCGAGGCACTCTTGCAAGCTATCTTCGCTCAAATTTTGAGCTAGGTTTTTGGCGTCAAATTTGCCACCGTTTTTTTCGCAAAATCTCCTAAAAGCTCTTAAAATTTCATCTTTTGCGCCGTAGTTTAGGGCTAAATTTAGCTTTAGCCGCGAGTTTTGCGCGGTCGCGTTTTTGATATCATTTATCTCGCTTTTTAGCTTATCGCTTAGCGGGCTTTCGTCGCCTATGACGTTAAATTTGATGCCATTTTTGATAAAGCTCTCGCGTTTTGAGAGTAAAAATTTATGTAAAAGCTCCATCAAAAACGCCACTTCACTCTTTGGGCGCTTCCAGTTTTCGGTGCTAAATGCATAAAGGCTCAGCACAGCCACGCCCTCGTCGATGCAAAACTCGCACATTTGCTCCACGACGTTTGCGCCCGTTTCGTGCCCTTTGGTGCGTAGCAAACCGCGGCGCTTAGCCCATCTGCCGTTGCCGTCCATGATGATCGCGAGGTGATTTAGCTCGTTCATTTTATCCCTTAAAATCAATTATTTTTCCGCTTGGATCAAAGAAAGCGGCGATGTTTTGAGTCGTTTGCACTTCGCTGCTAAACTCGTCCCGCAAGAGCCTGGCAACCTTGTCAAACGGCGTTTGAGCATTGATTATTTGAGCGCCTTTTAGTGTAAAAATAATCGGAGAGAAATTTGAAAAAACAAGGTAAATTTGACTCGTTTTAGCGCCGTCAAATTTCATCTGAAAAACGCCTTTTACACCGTTATAAACAAACGAAATATTAATGATGTTTTTTTGTAGCGCAAGCAGCATTTGAGCTAGATTTTCAAAGGTTTCTCGCGAGTCTGCCGCGCTAAGACCGTTAAATATATATTCATAAAACCAGTTTAAATCTGGCTCGCTTATCAGTCTTTCTATGAGTGCCAGCCCGTCAGGCGCGGCGTAGGCTAAACTTGGCTTTTTAAAGAGATTTCTTATCACGATATTTTCGGTGCCGCTTGCGATCTCGCCCCAGTATTCACCCTCCACGTCGAGGCTTTTCATGCTTTTGGTGCTTAGGATTTTGTTGCCCATTTTGAGATTGTATCGATTGTAGCCCGTCTTTTGCGCGACTTTGATACTGATGGGCAGGCTCGCGTTTAGAGCCGTGCCTGCGCCGCCGCTTGCGATTTTTTGCACTCGTGAGACGGGATTTATCATAGCTTGGTTGCTAAATTTACGATTTGCCGCGCCGCGTCCTCTTTGGATGTTAGCGCGATATTTTGCGCGTCATGGCGCGTGATAAAGGTTATTTGCGTGCTATCCGAGCCGAAATTTATATCGCCGCCAAGCACGTTTAGGCAAACGGCGTCAAGGCTCTTTTTCTCAAGCATATTTTTTGCGTTTTGTATAGCGTTTGCGGCGTCCATTTCCATTTTAAAGCCGATTTTTTTTACGTTTTTAAAATCCGCCAAAGAGGCCAAAACGTCATCGTTTTGAGCGAGCTCCAACGTCCAAATTTCGCCTAAATTTTGCTTTTTTAGCTTGCCTTCAAATTTGGTTTTTGGGGTGTAGTCGCTAACCGCAGCAGTCATCGCGAGTAAATTTGCGTCCGTCAAATTTGCGTGTAGCAGCTCTTTTAGCTCCGCCGAGCTTTGAAATTTTAGCGTTTTATAAGGAGCGTTTGCTGTCTCAAAGCTAGCTATCAGCGTCACGTCCGCGCCCGCGTAGTAAAATGCGTTGGCAAGCGCTCGCGACATCTTGCCACTAGAAAAATTCGTGATCGCCCGCACGTCGTCGATCTTTTCGCTCGTAGCGCCACCCGTTACGATCACCTTTTGTCCTTTAAATTTTGGCTCCGTTAGCATTCTTTTTGTTTCGTAGATGATCGTAGAAACGTCTGCCAGCGCGCCTTTACCCATGTCGCCGCATGCTAGGATTTTTTCTACCGGCTCGATAAAACTCGCGCCGTTTTCCGCTAAAAACTCGAAATTTTTGCGTGTGGCGAAGTGATTTATCATTTTGTCGTTGGCCGCTGGCGCGATGAGTAGGGGAGCCGGGCTAGCGATCAGAGTCTGCATAAATACGTTGTCGCAAATGCCGCTTGCAAGCTTGTTTATCGTATTTACGCTCGCGGGCGCGATGAGGATTAGATCGGTTTTGGCGTAGGCGATGTGATTTAGTCCGTCCTGCCAACTCTCCGTGCGCGAGGTTAAAATTTTATGCTCGCACAGCGCTTCAAAGCCCGCTTCCGAGCAAAATTTGAGCGCTCCTTCGCTAAGCATAACCCGCACGTCCGCGCCCTCTTTTTTTAGCGCGGATAAAATTTCATAAGCTTTATAAAACGCGATACTGCCGCAAACCGCGAGCAAAATTTTTTTATTTTTTAGCATTTTCGTCGCTTTTCGCGTCGTTAAAAAATTTATAAAAAAAGCCTTCTTTATTTACCTGTTTCGTGCGGCTGATGGCTAGCGCGCCGCTTGGTACGTCGCTAGTTACGGTGCTTCCCGCCGCGATTAGCACGTCGTCGCCGACTTTTACGGGAGCTACTAGCTGCGTGTCCGAGCCGATAAAGACGTTTTTGCCGATTATAGTTTTATGTTTGGCTTTGCCGTCGTAGTTGCACGTGATCGTGCCGCAGCCTACGTTTGAGCCAGGGCCTATCTCGCAGTCGCCCAGATAGCTTAAGTGGCCTGCTTTAACGCCGTTTAGCCTGGCTGCCTTTAGCTCGACGAAGTTTCCTATGTGGGTGTTTTTGATCTCGCATTTTGGGCGCAGGTGCGCTAGAGGGCCTATGTTGGAGTCCTCGATGACGGAGTTTTCTACGACTGAGCCGCTTTTGATGACGGAGTTTTTGATTACGCACTCTCCGATGACACTTACGTTTTCTTCAATGACGCATTCGCCTTCAAATTTGGCTCTAGAGTCGATGTAAATGCTATTTGGTAGCCGCATTAGCACGCCGCTTTTCATCAAATTTTTCTTGATCTCGTCCTGCATCAAATTTTGGGCGATACTAAGCTGAAATTTATCGTTTATACCCATGAAATTTTGCTCTTCGACGTTGATTGCCCAGCATTTTAGACCGCGCTCGTTTGCGATTTTGATCGCGTCGGTTAGGTAAAATTCTTTCTGCGAGTTTTCGTTGCCGATGAGAGGCAAAATCTCGCGCAAAACTTCGCTTTTAAAGCAGTAGCAGCCGGCGTTTGCGCTTTTTATCATTTTTTGCGTCTCGGTTGCGTCTTTTTGCTCTACGATGGCCTCTACTTTGCCGTTATTTATGATCACGCGGCCGTAGCCGTACGGATCTGCCGCCTCAAAAACGCTAAGAGCAATGTCTGCGTTTCCCGCGCTTAGGCGGATTAGGTCGTTGGTTTTGATAAGCGGCATATCTCCGCACAAAATCAGCGTTTTTTCGCTATTTAGCGGGATGTTTTTTAGCGCGCCCGCAGTGCCCGGGAAATCCTTTAAATTTTGCTCGTAAATTTTAGTTTGAGGGAAAATCTCTTTGATTTTGGCTCCTACTAGCTCTTTTTGATAGCTCAAAACTACGCTCACGTCGCTACTGATCTCGTAAGCTTTGCGCAAAATATGGATAATCATCGGCTCTCCGCAAAGCTCGAAAAGCACCTTTGGTTTGGTTGATTTCATCCTCGTGCCAAGCCCCGCGGCAAGCACCACTACGCCGATATCGCTCATCTTTTTTCCTTATTTAAATTTGAGCGATTTTATCTCAAATTTGCTAAATGCGCGATTAATGCTTTTTGGACTTAACAATTTCTTAAGTATTAATCAATATAATCACGAGTTTTAAAAATAATCAAAATCAAAATATAAAGGATGCGGCTTGCTTTCGTTTGTTAGAAAACTCTTAAGAAGAAATCAATTTTTGTTTAACCTTCACCTGATTTTATCGATTATTTTTGCCGTTCCGCTACTCGTTATCGGCGTTACGGGAGCGATTTTATCGTATCAGCACGAACTTGAGGAGCTTATAAATTTAAACGCCGCCAAGGTCGAAAAAACCGGTGAAATGCTAAGCGTTGAGAAAATCTTGCAAAGCTTTAGCGAGCAAACGGGCGTTAAGCAGCCAGCAAGGCTCGTGCTACCAAAAAGCGAAAACGAAGCGATCAAAATTTATGCTAGCAATAGCGATGCTTATCTGGTCGATCCATATACCGCGCAGATCATCGGCAAGGACTACGGAGTCGCCTTCGTGCGCGTGGCGATGTCGCTGCACCGAAATTTGGGCCTTGCGCTAACTGGAAATAAAACCGCGGGCGAAGTGGGCAAGCAGATCGTGGGCGCTAGTACGGTTGCGATGATAGTGCTCGTGATAAGCGGCGTTTGGCTGCATTTTCCTAGGCTAAAACGTAAATTTGCCGAGGCGGTGAAGCCAAATTTTAAACTCAAAAAATACGCCCTTTTTCATAACCTGCACACGAGTTTTGGCGTCCTAAGCGCAGCGATCTATCTCATCATCTGCTTAACAGGGCTCATGTGGTCGTATCGCTGGTATAACGGCGCTGTGACGGGGGTTTTTGTTAGCGAGCAAAATTTGCCAAAAGAGACCGCGCAAAAAGACGGAGCGCCCGCAAAAGCAGAGGGTAAAAAGAGCGCCGAGTATAAATTTAGCGATGTGCAGAAGGCTTATGAGATATTTAGATCAAGCGGCATAGAGTATAAGGAATTTAGCCTGATGCTCGCGGCCGGAGATAAGATAAACGTCAGATACTACGAACCTGACGCGCCAAACACCGCTCGTCCGAAAATGACCGCCGTGAACGTAAAAGATGGCAAGATGGCCGAGCAAAAGCAAACTGAGGGCATAACCGTAGGCATGGTAAAGAGCACGAACTATCAGCTGCATACGGGATATTTTTTTGGGATTGCGGGTAAAATTTTGTGGTCGGTCGTTTCGCTTTTGATGGCGCTATTTATCTTTAGCGGCTTTTATATGACGGCAAAAAGGGCGTTTAAGCCGAAAAAGGCCTAGTTAAATTTGCCCTTTACGCGTGCGAGCTATAAATTTATCAAAATTTGCCCTCGCCGCAAGACGCTGCCTTTTGTTTTTGTTTAAAATTTTGCTTCGCTTTTTAAATCAAATTTTAGTAAAAGCAAGCATTCAAAATTTGGTCAAGAAAAGTGCCAAAAAACGAAATTTGAACAAAAATACAAAATTTGAAAAAATTTATGCCGATTTGGAACGCCTTTTGCAAAAAGCTAATCTAAATTTAACTGTTTTTTCAACTAAAAAAAACTAAAATACAAACTAAAATTTTTAAATAGAAAGTTGCAAGATGGATTTAGGTAGCCTCGTCGGTTGGATAGTTATTATGGTGCTTTTGCTAGGTTCCATGCAGATGGGCGTCGGAATCGGAGCTTACATCGATATTCCCTCTGTTTTGATCGTTTTTGGCGGTACGATTTGCGCGCTGATGATCGGCTTTAAGATGGAGCAGATAAAAAAGCTAGGCACGTTTTACGGCATCGCGGTAAAGCCAAAGACCTACAATCTCCCAGAAATAGTAAAAAAAATGGTCGAATACTCCACAAAAGCTCGCCGCGACGGTATCTTGGCGCTTGAGAGCGATGCAAATAACGAAACCGATCCGTTTCTAAAAAAAGGCCTATCTATGGCGGTTGACGGCAATGAACCAGACGCCATCAGAACGCTACTTGAGATAGATATGGAGCAGTCTAGCTCGAGGCATGGCGATAATATCAAAATTTTCGAACAAATCGCGGGTTTTGCGGGCTCGATGGGTATGATCGGTACGCTCATCGGCCTGGTTGCGATGCTTATGAACATGTCAGATCCCTCAGCTATCGGTCCTTCGATGGCGGTCGCGCTCATCACGACGCTTTACGGCGCGATGATAGGAAACATCCTTGGCTCGCCCGTGGCAAATATCCTAAGCATCCGCGACAAGGACGAAGGCACGGCGAAAGTGCTGATGCTAGAGGGCATAATGGCGATCCAGGCGGGCGACAACCCTAGGACGCTCGAGATGAAGCTGCTATCGTTTTTACCGCCTAAAGACCGCGTCAGTCAGTTTGATAAGTAGAAAAAATGGCTAAAAAGTTAATCGATCCAAGCGACTGCCCCAAATGCTTGCCCGAGTGGCTCGCGGCGTTTGGCGACTTGATGTCGCTGTTGCTTTGCTTTTTCGTACTGCTTCTTTCTATGAGTACGATGGACGCAAAAAAGCTAGAAGCTGCGATCGGCTCGCTAAGCGGTGCTTTGGGTGTGCTTGAGGGCGGCACAAAACCCGACGTCAGCGCCGAGCAAAACCAAGATGATCACGCCACCTCAAATAAAGAACGCACGGGCGTAAAGTCAAATTTCGAGCAGACGCTACGCTCTATCAACGAGCTTTTGCACGCTAGCGGCTCGCCTGAGGTTACGTTTGAGGAGAGCGAGAGCGGATTTGTGATCAGGCTACCTGCAAATTTACTCTTTGCAAAAGATAGTGCCCAGCTGCAAAACGACGACGCACTGCTGTTTTTAAAACGTATCGCGATGGTGATAGCCAAGCTACCGCCAGATGTCGTAGCAAACGTGATCGGACATACCGACAGCGAGCAGCCGGGCTCTGCCGAGTTTAAAGACAACTGGCAACTATCATCGGCTAGAGCTATCAGCGTGGTTAGCGAGCTCATCAAAGACGGAGTTGATCCTAAAAAGCTAACTGCATCCGCAAAGGCTGAATTTGAGCCGTTTGCAACGAATTTTACCGAGCAGGGCAGGGAGAAAAACCGCAGAGTCGAGATACACTTCGTTTCGTTAAATTTAGACGACAAAGCCAAAACGCAAAAAAGCATACTGGACGCGCAGGAGTAAATTTGAAAAAACTGACGTTTTTGCTGTTTTTTATCTTTGCGGCGGTCGCGATCGGCGAGGATAACGTCACTATCCCGACCGTAAATCTCAGCCTAAGCGCGCCCACTACGCCCACCCAGCTAGTTAGCTCGCTAAACGTCCTACTCGTCTTAACCGTCCTCACGCTAGCTCCTTCGCTAGTTTTTATGATGACGAGCTTTTTGCGGCTCATTATCGTTTTTTCGTTCTTACGTCAAGCGATGGGCACGCAGCAGATGCCGCCTTCTACGGTGCTTATTAGCCTTGCGATGGTACTTACGTTTTTTATCATGGAGCCTGTGGGCAAGCAAGCCTACGAAGCGGGCGTGCAGCCGTATCTCAGCGAACAAATCGGCTATCAAGAGGCATTTGAGCGCGGCGTGAAGCCGTTTCGCGAGTTTATGATAAAAAATACGCGAGAGAAGGACCTAGCGCTATTTTTACGCATCAGAAATATGCCAAACCCGCAAAGCTTCGACGATATTCCGCTCACGGTCGTGATGAGCGCGTTTATGATCAGCGAGATGAAAACGGCGTTTGAGATAGCGTTTTTGCTCTATCTGCCATTTTTAGTCATCGATATGGTCGTTAGCTCCGTGCTCATGGCGATGGGCATGATGATGCTACCGCCGACGATGATTTCACTACCGTTTAAGCTACTTATTTTCGTGCTCGTCGACGGGTGGAATTTGCTCGTCATGAATCTCGTTAAAAGCTTTCATTAGGTTTTTTGTCGCTATAATCTTAAAAAAGCTCCGCGCGCCGCTTAAATTTTCATTTTATTTTACCTACGGCGCCAGACTTCAGACGGCGCAAACCCGCTCAAATTTAGCCCGCGCCGCCCAGAGCTAATAGGGAAGGCTTTAGATGAAAAAAGTTTATATATTTTTGAGTTTTTGCGTTTTTTTAGGCGGATCGGAGGTTAAATTTGACGGAAATTTACACGAGCTGATTTTGGCCGCACAGAGCTCAAATTTGGCTCAAATCTCAAACTACGAACCGCAAAAAGCGCAGCTGCAAAAAGATGCCGTAAAAAGCGCATATATGCCAAGCCTTACGGTTGAGGGCGGATACAGCTTTTTAAGCGGCGACATAAACGTCCTGCGCCCGCAAAGAGCCGCCACGGCAAGGGCGATTTTGGAGCTTGCAGTTTATGACGGCGGCAAGCGCGAAGCCCTTCTAAGCTCGCTTTCGCATCTTGGCGCGGCTGAGATTTTAAAAAACGAGGATTATCAAAACCTGCTCGCGTTTAACGCGACCAAGCTTTATTTTAGCTTTTTGTCGCTGGGTGAGCTCGCGACCGCAAAAGAAGGCGAGATAAACTATCTAAAAAACGCGCTAAATAGGTTGGAAAAATACTACCGCGCGGGACTTAGCGACGAGAGCGAGTATGAAGCGGTAAACGCTAGATACGCCATGGCGCTAGCCGAACGCCTCGAAATCACGCAAAATCAAAACGAGATAAAAAATCAAATTTACGCGCTAACGGGCAGAGATATAGAGCCTGTGGCTGGCTCTAGGATCGCGTTTGCAGACGACGACTTCGCACCGCAAAAAAGCGCAAAGCCAGAGCTTGAGGCGCTTAGGCTAAATTTCGCCGCGGCTTTGGAGGATGAAAAAATAACCGCGTCCGAGACGAACCCGCAAATTTTCATCAAAAACACCTACACCTTTATGCGCACTCACTACGATAGAAATTTGCTGCCGGCACATTATAGAAGCGTGCTGGAGCCCTATTTTGACGACTTTTTTAAGCCGAATTTAAACACCAACGAGCTGATTTTGGGCTTTAGCTGGAAGGCGTTTGATTTTGGCGCGAACAAAAAGCGGCGTGAGATAAAGCGCATAAACGCGCTGCAAGCGAAGCTAAATTTGGATCAAAAGCGATTGCAAAATGAGCTAAATTTGACGAATATCAAAAACGATCTAAAGACGCTCGAGCAAAAGATCGCCGCAGGCGAAAGCGCGGTAAATTCGGCGCAAACCTCGCTAAAAGCCGTCAGTAAAAAGTACGAGGCTGGACTGCTTGGATACGTCGAGTTTTTAAACGCGACCGCGCAGAGCTTTAGTGCAGGCAGCGCGCTGGAGCTAAGCAAGAGTAAATTTGAGATCAAAAAGGCGGAGTATCTGTATGAACGCGGCGGCAAGATCGCCGAAAATATCGAAAAAACGGAGCGCAAATGAATAAAATTTTACTTTTTTTACTGAGTGCGGCGGTTGCGCTTTGCGCGCAGGATAAAATTTACGCGAGCTTTGACGTCACGGCCGCAAAAGACGCGCAGCTCGCGCTAAAGGCCGTGGGTATCATAAAGACCGTAAACGTAGAAATAGGCTCCGCGGTAAAGCGTGGCGACGTGCTGCTAGAGCTTGAAAACGAGAGCGAAAAGCTAGCCGTCAAGCTCGCTCAAAACGACCTAGAGAGCGCGCAGACGGCAAAAGCCCACGCAAAAAGCGTGCTGGATAAATTTAAGCTTGTTCAAAGCGTGAGCTCCAAGCAGACTTTTGAAAATGCGGAATTTGATTTTAAAAACGCGGCGCTAGCCGAAAACAGGGCGCATCTGGCGCTAAATTTGGCGCAAAAACGGCTCGAAGACACGCGGCTACTCGCGCCTTTTGACGGGACGATCTCGAGCAAGAGCATCGAGGTCGGCGAGGGCGTGGGCGGCGTAGCGCAAAAGCTGATGTCTATATTTTCCTATCCAGAGGTTAAGCTCAAGCTTAGCTTTGATGAGAAATTTAAAGACCGCGTAAAAATAGGTAGCGAATTCGTCTATAAAATAGACGGCGAAAATGAGGAAAGACGCGGTAAAATCAGCCTCATCTACCCGACTATCGACACGAAAAACGGCAAAATTTACGCCGAAGTGCAGGCGCGAAATTTGACGCCTGGGCTTTTTGGCGAGGGATATATCGTCCCAGACTCGCAGGTTGAAACGGAAGCCGAGCCTAAAAAAGAGGACGCAAATAAAACATTTGGGCTTAAATTTGACGGCTTTAAAAACGGCGGGCTTGCGAGCGCGAAATTTGACGCAGAAAAAACTAGCCTTGGCGTAGCTTGGTTTTCAAATTTGACGCTGCAAACAAAATGCAAGGTAAATTTGAGCTCAAATTTAGCGAATGTAGTTAAATTTGACGCCGTCGCGAAAAAAGCAAATTTGATGAAAGAGGCGGACGACGGATTAAATTTAGCGCACAAAAAAGGCGACATAAATTTAAACGCCGAATTTAACTTGGCGAAAATTTTGCTCACCGCTAAATTCCAAACGCTTTTTGCAAAGCAGGGCGGACGGGTAAATTTGACGCAAAAGCCCGTTTTAGCGAAGGCGCGAAATGTATAAACTAGCCATAAATCGCCCGATTACGACGCTGATGTTTTTCATCGCGCTCGTATTTTTCGGCGCGATGTCGCTTCTTAGGATGCCGGTAAATCTCTTTCCCGAGGTCGTCATCCCGCTGATTAAGATCACGACCTACGCACCGGGCGACATGAGCCTCATCGAGAGCAGGGTCACTAAAAAGATCGAGGACGAGGTCTCGACGATAGACGGTATCAAAAAGATTAGGTCTTATACATTTAACAACCTCAGCATCGTCACGGTCGAGTTTAATCTCAAGAAAAACATCGACGTTGCCGCAAACGACGTGCGCGACAAGGTCGCAAAGGCAAAGCTGGACGTCCAGCCCGAGATAGAAAAAATCAACAGCGACAGCGGCAAGGTGGCGAGCTTTTTTGTTAGCCGAAAGGACGAAAATTTAACCGCGCTCATGCAAACGGTAAAAGACGAAGCAAAGCCGTTTTTACAGCGCGTAAAAGGCGTGGGCAAGGTCGATGACAAGGGCTTTTTGGAGCCTGAGATTAAAATTTACCTAGATCCGTTTAAGCTCGATAAATACGCCCTAACCGCGGCCTCGGTCATAAATATAATCAAATCACAAAATTTAAAAGCGCCTTTAGGAAAGCTGGAAAACAGCAAGTTTGAGATATTTTTAAAGAGCGAATTTGACGCTAAAAGCGTGCAGGAGCTAGAGGAGATACGCCTGCAAAAAGATGTGTTTTTAAAAGACGTCGCGCGCATAGAGCTATCTCATCACGACACCGACGCCGTAGCGATGTATAACGGCAAGCGCGGAGTGCTACTCGACGCTATAAAAGTAAGCGGCGCAAACACTATCGAGACGATAGACGCGCTCAAGGCTAAAACGGACGATCTAGCGGCAAGACTAGGCGAGAACTACGAAGTAGAGCGGGTTTATGAAAAGAGCGAAAGCATCCTAAAGCACATAAATCAGGTCAAATTTGACATGATGCTGGGCGTCGCGCTCACGGTCGTCATCGTCTTTTTCTTTTTGCGAAGCTTTAGCGCGACCATCATAGCCGCGCTCGCGATCCCAGCTAGTATCGTGGGGACGTTTTTTATCATCGACGTTTTGGGCTTTGATCTAAACCGCCTCACGCTGCTGGCTCTCACGCTTGGTATCGGTATATTTATCGACGATGCGATCGTGGTCGTGGAAAATATCTCCAAAAAGATGCAAGAGGGCGATAGCAATCCGCTAAAAGCTAGCTTTGAGGGCGTGCGCGAGATCGCCTTTAGCGTGCTTAGTATTAGCGCGGTGCTGCTTTGCGTGTTTGTGCCGATTGCCTTTATGGAGGGCATCATTGGGCAGTATTTTAACTCCTTTGGCATGAGCGTGAGCGGCGGTATCGTGGTGTCGTTTTTGGTTTGCATTATGCTGATACCTAGCCTCGCGGCGAGGTTTTTGAGTGAGGGCGAGAGTAAATTTTACCGCGTGACGGAGCCATTTTTTGAGGCGCTTGAGAGCGGTTATGAGCGGCTTTTGAAGCTTATTTTGAGGTTTAAAACTGCGTTTGTTATACTCACTTTGGGCGTGCTGGCTCTTTGTATGAGCCTAGCCGGCAAGGTCGGCATGGACTTTTTACCCGTCGAGGACGAGGGCCAGTTTGAGATATTTTTAAAAGCAAGCCCGGGTATCTCGGTCGAAGCTATGAGCGCGAGAGCTAGCGAGGTCGTGCGCGAGGTAGATAGCGATCCGCGCGTCGAGTACTCCTATATGATCGCTGGCTACACGGACTCAAAGGACGCGTACAAGGCTAAAATTTACGTCCGCTTAAAGGGCTTTGAGTCGCGAAAAGAGCGCCAAACGCAGATAATGGACGAGTATAGAAAAAAGCTTAAATTTGACGATCTCTCGGTCAAGGTTCTGCAGATACCATACGTCGATACGGGCAGCGACAGCGAGCCGGTGCAACTAACGATCACGGGAGATAGCCTAGAAAAGCTAGACGAAATCCTGCCAAAAGCCATCGCCATGGTGCGCGCGATAGAGGGTACGACGGATGTGGGCAGCGATAACGAAGACAAGATAAACGAGCTGCAAATCAGCGTAAACAAAGACAAGGCCAAGCGCCTAAGCGTCGATCCTAGCGCGGTCGCGCAGGTGATATATGCGTCCTTTGGGCAAAATAGGCTAGGTAGCTTTGATAACGGCGACGCGCAGTACGATATGATACTGAGGTTTGACGACGAGTACCGCAAGGACGTGCAGGCGCTACAAAAACTAAAGATCAAAAACGCCCACGGCGAGAGTATAAGCCTAAGCGCGGTGGCGGAGTTTAAGACGAGCAAGACCTTTTCTGTGATAAACCGCTTTAACAAACAACGTCAGATCAGGATCGTCGCAAACGTAGATAACGTCCCGCTAGGTGCCGTGCAAAAGGGTATCGACGAAAATATCGGTCAAATTTTGCCTGAGGGCTATGACTACGTGATGACGGGCTTTATCGAGATGATGAACGACACGAACGCGGCCTTTGTCTTTACGATCAGCCTTAGCGTCGTGCTCATCTATATGATCCTAGCCGCGCTTTACGAGAGTTTTATTTTGCCGCTCATCATCATGATCTCGATGCCGCTTGCCTTTGGCGGCGTAGCGGTCGGGCTGTATCTTAGCGGCAACTCGTTTAGCTTGTTCGTCATGGTCGGCGCGATCTTGCTTTTTGGTATGGTGGGTAAAAATGCGATTTTGGTCGTGGATTTCGCCAATCGCTACGCAAACGAGGGCGTGGAGCTAAACGAAGCCATTGTGCGCGCGGGCGTTAAGAGGCTACGAGCGATACTGATGACTACTTTTGCGATGATATTTGCGATGCTGCCGCTAGCGCTTAGTAGGGGTGCTGGGTACGAGGGCAACTCCCCGATGGCGATCTCGGTGATCTCGGGGCTTATTAGCTCGACACTGCTAACGCTACTTGTTGTGCCTGCACTCTTTGGTGCGGTATATAAGATAGATAAATTTGTGAGTAAAATTTATAAAAGGGAGGAAATTTAGGGCCCAAATTTGAGCTTGCCTTGGGCGAGACCTGCGTAAAATTTGCGCTCGGCAGTTGCTCGACCGTTGGGCGCTAATTTTGCTTTGAGACCACATTAAATTGATTTCCGTAATTTAACGTAACAAATTTGTCGTTTTGCATTCGTCTGCCTCTGCTAAACCCTGTTTTTAAATATCTAGCGCAAAATATAGATTCCTTATTTATTTGATAATGGTTTTAGAAATTATTAACTTTTAAAATGTTAAAATCCGCGCCGATTTAGAGTAAATTTTAAAAGGGCAAATTTTAAACGTGAATATACTTGACAAAAAGGCAATGTATAAAATTCATACCTATATTTCGCTGATATTTTGCATTCCGCTAGTTATCGTTTGCTTTACGGGCTCTGTTTTGGTTTATAAAGACGAGATAAATAATATCTTAATGCCAGGCGTCATCTACGTCGTAAAAAATAGCGACGAAAACGAGCAGAAAAGTAGATTAAAATTTGACGAGCTAAGAGAAAAAATAGAAAAAGAGTATCCGCATCACGAGATCGTAGGGTGGAATATCGACGCAGATCCCCAAAAAACGGACAAAATTTGGCTGTTAAAGCACGGAGCGGGCGAAAAAGAGTGGGCGTGCGTGTATCTGGATGCTTTTAGCGGAGAGATAAAAAGCGACCTCGTGCCGCACGATAGCGGATTTATCGGCGTTATAACCGAGCTTCACGAAAATTTGCTTCTTGAAAAAAGCGGTCAAATTTTGCTTGGGCTAACGGCGATTTTTGCTTTTATTATTTCGATCAGCGGCTTTATCGTTTACCGAAACTTTTGGGCAAATTTGCTGCGTCTTCGGTTTGCGCGCATGACTACTTTTATGAGCGATTCGCACAAATTTATCGGCGTTTTTTCTACGCCCGTTATCTTTGCGGTCGCGCTTAGCGGGGCTTGGTGGGAGCTTAGGTTTATGTTTATGCCACCTTTTGATAATTCAAAATTCGTAATCGGGCCGGAAATTTATGACAAAAATATCTCTATCGACGCCCTGGTACAAAGAGCGGCCTCGGATATGCCCGGATTTAGGACGCACTACGTTAGCTTTCCGTTTTTTGATGGCGCAAATATCACGCTTTACGGGCAAAAACCGAGTCAAGGTTTCCTGCATAGCCAGTACTCAAGCACCGTTACTTATGATAAAAATAGCGCAAATTTAATCGATGTAAAAGATATAGAGCTAGCAAGCAAAACGGATAAATTTTTATCGACGTTTAGGCGAGCTCACTACGGCGACTATAACGCCGCGACCAAGTTTATCTGGTTTTTGTGCGGTTTAGCGCCGCTTGCGCTTAGCGTTTCGGGGATTTATTTATGGATAAAAAGATCAAATTTTAAAAGGGGAAAAAGATGAAAAATAAAATTTTACTTTCGGTTGCGGCGATAAATTTGCTCGCGTCCGTTCAAATTTTAGCCGCTCAAAACGGCGAGAGTTCAGCCGGCAAAGAGACGCTACAGGCCGTCGAAGTCACTAGCGAACAAAGGCGCGACGACATCAAATACAACGCAAAAGAGCTTGTAAAAAGCACCACGAGGCTAGACCTCACCTCGCGCCAAACGCCTCAATCGCTAACCGTCATCACCGAGGCCAGACTAAAGGATCAAAATATCAACGACTATCAGGTGCTTTTACGAAATATCCCCGGCGTCACGCTTAGCAAGTGGGATGAGCGCGTATATCCTACGGCTAGGGGCTTTAAGATAGATTATTATTTGCTTGATTCGATGCCTAGCTTTGGCGGATTTAGCCTAGGCGCAAACGATATGAGCTTGCTACCATATGAACGCGTCGAAGTCGTAAAGGGCGCAAACGGCCTGCTAGCGGGTGCCGGCAATCCGGCGGCTAGTTTAAATTTTATCCGAAAAAGAGCAAATTCTAAAGAATTGACGGGAAATTTCAAACTAAGCGCGGGCTCGTACGATAGATACGGCGTATCGGGCGACGTGCAGACTCCAGTGACTGCTGACGGCAGCGTGCGGGCTAGAGCGTCGTTTATGCATGAAAAGTCGCATTCGTATATGGACTACTATAACCGTAAAAACACCGCTATCTACGGCGTTGTTGATGCGGATATCATGGATAGCTCGTGGCTAAGCCTAGGCGCTTTTTATCAGGAGCTAAAGCGTCACGGCATACGCTGGGGAGGAATGCCGGCATTTTACAAAAACGACGCTAGGCGCGAGTTTAGTAAAAATGAAATTTTCTCTCAGCCTTGGACTAGGTGGGATATCAAGACTTTTGACGTTTATGCCGATTTTAGGCACTACTTTGAAAACGAAGCCAGCCTAAATCTCTCCTACTCCTTCCGCCGCGCAAATACGGACTCAAATCTACTCTACTACGGCGGCAAGGTAAATTTAGACGGTACGGGCGATGTTAGCGGACTTAGCGTCTATGCAAACAAACGCGAAGAAAATATCCATAACATAGACGCTTACGTAAATCTGCCGTACGAAGCGTTTAGCTTGCCTCACGAGGCGGTTTTTGGCGCTATGTACAACAACTATAAAAAAAGCTCCGACAACGTCAGCAGCTACTGGAATAGCCGCACGACTCCGGCAGGCCTAGCCTATGCGGCGCGCACCAGGATAGATTTTAACAACCTACACCTAGACGACCCGAAGCTACCTTACGCCGATCAAAACAACGCCGATAAAACGGTGCAAAAGGCGGTCTATTTCGCTAATAAATTTTCTATCACGGACGAGCTTAAGTTTTTGCTAGGAGCCAGAATGAGCTACTATAAGTACCGCATCACGGGTGGCAACGGAAATAGAAATTTCACTCAAGAAATCACGCCGTATCTAGGTATCACTTACGATATCGGCGAAAACCACACGCTTTATGCTAGCTATACAAGCATCTTTAAACCCCAAACCGTAAAGGATATCAACGACAAATACTTAGACCCGGTCCAAGGCAAAGACTATGAGCTCGGCATAAAGGGGGATTATTTTGACGGCGCGCTTTCGGCTTCGTTTGGCGTATTTAAGGTTGTTCAAGATAAACTAGGCGCAAGAACGGGGCAAAAGATCCCAGGCACTACGACCGATGCGTACGAAGCTAAAAAAGGCGTGACGAGCAAGGGCTTTGAGGTAGACGTAAATGGCGAGATAAATCAAAACTTAAGCCTAGGTCTTGGTCTCACGCACTTTAACGCAAAGGACGCAGACGGTAAGAAATTTGACACCGAAAGCTCGCGCACTACGGCAAATCTCTTTGCTAAATACTCTATAGCGGACTTTAGAGCGGGTGCGGGAGTGCAGTATAAAAGTAAAATTTACGTCGGTAGCGGCGCAAATGAAATCACGCAAAAGGCCTATACGCTGGCAAATTTGATGTTTGGCTACAAGATAAGTAAAAATTTCGACATCCAGCTAAACATCGATAACGTATTTAACAAAAAATACTTCGAGGGCATCGGAAACAACAAGATGGTTTACGGCGATCCGCGAACGTTTAATCTAGGCTTTACGTATAGTTTCTAAGTGATTTTTGGATTTTGCCGCGCGGCTTGGTTTGCGAGCATGATATAAATTTGGCGCTTTTTGTCGGTATTAAATTTGTAAATTTATGAACTACGATAGGCGCCGAATTTAGATATAAAATTAAGCGTAAATTTATCTTAACGTGCTAGAAATACTCTTTTAATGAGCAATAAATTTGTTACAAACTCGGTACAGTTTGATTGTAATTAAGTTTTTAAAGTTTATTTTAAGCATTATTTTGGCGAACGTAAGGTAAGATTAAGGCAAATTTCTCTTAAGGCTAAATTTTGAAACGCGCTCTTGTTCAAGCTATCTCGCATGTTGTCGTTTTTGCGCTGGTTGCGGCGTTTGCTAGCGGTTGCGCCGCTCAAAAAAAGGCGACTCCCGCACCCCAAAAGCCGGTTACGCAAGCTGAAGTTAAGCACATCTGCGACGCCAAAACTCCAAAAGAGTGCAATGATACGGGCGTAAAATTTGAAAACAGTAAAGACTACGAGCGCGCGAAGCTCTACTACCAAAAGGCCTGCGACGACAACGAGGGTATCGCCTGCTCAAATCTAGGTTCGCTACATCAAAAGCTAAAAAGCAAGGAGGAGAGCGAGATTTTGACGATATTTGCGAAATCCTGCAAGCTCGGTAACAAGTACGGTTGCTATAACGCGGCTAACTTTTACCGCCTCGGACGCGGTACGGAGCACGATTTTGCCGCAGCGCGTAAGCTATACGAAAAGTCGTGCTTAGAGCTAAATCACGCGCAAAGCTGCTCAAATCTGGGCGGTATGTATCAGTTCTCGCTAGGCGTAAAAACCGCCGATTCTAAAATGGCAAAAAAATTTTACAAAATGGGCTGCGAGATGGGCGATGAGATAGGATGCAGGAACCTTTCTCTTGTCGGCGGTGAGTAAAATTTATTTATACTTTCTTGATTTTACCGCCAAATTTGACGATTCTACAAGTATCCTAATCAAAATTTGACTGAGAGTGTTTGTGATTTGAGCCAAATTTGCCAGTTTGGAGAAAAGCACCGTCGCTTTTATGACGCAAAATCTAAATTTAAGACTTCCACCTAAGCGTGAAGGTTGTTTCTTTACCAGGCTCACTTTCGCAGGTTACGGATATGGCGTTGTTTTCACAGGCTCTTTTTACCAAATTTAGCCCTATGCCAAAGCCGCCTTGGTCTTCGTTAAACCGCGTGTATCGCTCGAAAATTTTATCTTGCTGCTCTTTACTTAGCCCCTCGCCGCTGTTTGATATTTTTAACTCGCCGTTTTTAAGGCTAACGGCGACGTAGCCGTCTTGGTTTGCGTATTTTACGGCGTTGCTTAGTAGATTATCCACCGCTCGTTTTAGCTCGTAGCCGTTTGCATTTATGAGAGCGTCATTTAAATTTAACCTTAGACCAAGCCCTCGCTTGGCAAAAAATGGAGCGAAAAACTCGAGCCGCTCGTTTAAAATATCTTTCAAATTTAGCTCTTCTTTAGGCGCGCAGCGCTCGGCGCCAAACGATAAATACGTGAGATCCTCATAGGTGCGGCTTAGCGTTTTGGCGGCGGTTTGGATGTTGTTTATGCGTTTTAGATTGCGCTCGCTTAGGCTGCTTTTATCCGCCGTTTCGATGCTCATGAGTATCACGCTAAGGGGCGCGTTTAGCTCGTGGGTTGAGTCTTTGATAAAACGATTTAGCGCGGCGATCTTGGCGTGAAGCGGCGCTAGTGCGGTCTTTGCTAGATAAAAGGCGATTATCATGATGACGCCTAAAACGATGAGCGAATTTAATGCCGTTCGCAGCCGTAGTAAATTTAGCTCGCTCGTGACGTCCTTGCCGCTTAGTGCGATTTTTGCCGTCGCTAGCTCGTCCGCGCCGCCTTCGTCCATGTTTTGCAAGGCTTCAAATATCGTCACCTTGCCGTCTGCTGCGACCGAGCTACTCTGTGCGTCGTCAAATTTAGCGCAGCCCGCCTCGCCGTATAAAATTTGACCGCTTTTGGCTACGATGCAGGCTTTGACGTCTTTTTCTGCGGTAAAGCTTTCTACCGCGCCAAGCCCATCCATACGCGCTTTCATATAGATACCCATCTTGATCTCTTTTAGGTTTTTGACCTCGTTTGAGACGAGGGATTCTTTTTTCATCTTATAGTCGTTCGTGAAAAAATATCCTAAAAATAGGGTGCTAGTGATGAGATAAAGCGAGAGAATTTTGGCTATAACGGCGGAGCGCTCAGCCATAGATATAGCCGTCGCCTCGCCTGTTTACGATCGCGTCCTTGCCTAAAATTCGGCGTAAGTTTTTAACGTAAACTCGCAGGCTTAGCTCGCTAGGCTCCTCGCCGTAGTTCCAAATTTTCTCAAATATCGCCTCTTTGCTAAGCAGCGTGTTTTTGTTCTCCAAAAATAGCGCCAAAAGTTCGCTTTCTTTGTTTGAGAGGCTTACGATTTGCCCGTTTTGCCGGAGCGTTTTGGAGCTTGGATAAAATTTATATCCGCCATTAAGCTCGATAAATTCGTCATTTACGTGAGAAAATTTGCGCTTGATTAAAATTTGAATACGAAGCAAAAGCTCTTTTAGCTCGTACGGCTTTTTAAGGTAGTCGTCGCAGCCGCTTTTGTAGCCGATCTCTAGGTCTTGCAGTGCATTTAGCGAGGTGGTAAAGATCGCAGGCGTGTCGTCGCCAAGCCGCCTAAGTTCGCGCAAAAGGGAGAAACCGTCGCCTTTAGGTAGCTTGACGTCAAGGATGAGGATATCAAAATTTCGCTCGTAGGCGGTATCTAGAGCTGCTTTAGCATCGGCGCGAACGGTCACGTCGTAACCTTGTTCGCTCAAATACTCGCTGATGAGTTCGCTTAGCGTCTCATCGTCCTCTACGAGCAAAATTTGCGTCATTACATCTTATCCTTTTTCATATCTTTCATATCGTCTTTCTTTTTACCCATATCGTCTTTCATCTCTTTCATGTCGCCCTTCATTTCGTCCTTTTTTATCATCATATCGTCTTTTTTCTCCATCATGGCGTCCTTCTTTTCCATCATGGTATCTTTTTTCTCCATCATATCGCCTTTCATCTCGGCGGCAAAGATAGAACCTGTAACGAACAACGCGCTAAGCGCAACTAAAGCTAACTTTTTCATAGCATCTCCTTTGGGAAAATTTATGATGGAAGTTTAGCTAAGAAATGTGAAACGAGCGTGAAATTTAAGCCATCAGGCTAAAAACAAACGATAAAAGCGGCAAACTAACGAAGCTAAACGCGACTCCGACGGCCACTGCGGCGACAGCTAGCTGGCTATCTAGCTCTGCTTTCATGATCATCGCGCTTGCTAGCACCATCGGCGGCATGGCGCACTGCAGGATGCCTATCATCCAAATTTGACCGAAATTTACGCCAAAAACTATCGTGGCTAATATAAAAATAAAAGGCGCTAGCAGCATCTTGCCGATGATAACGACGGCGGTTGATTTATAGCAGCTTTTGATACTGCGAAAACCAAGCCCGATGCCGATCGCAAAAAGCGCGACTGGAACGACGCTCTGAGCAAAAAGAGTAAGCGCGTCAAATAGCACGCTTGGAAGCGGAACGCCGCGGAGTAAAAAGCCTAAAATAAGTGCGACAAACGGCGGAAATTTGACCACTTTCATCACGTTTTGCACGATCGAAACCTTTGCCGGAGCACCGAAAGCTAATACAAAAGGCCCAAAAATGCTAATCGGGATCGAGGTAGCTAGCTGATCGTAAAAGATAACTTCGTTCATCGCATCCTCTCCGAAAAAGCCCTTAATGATAGGCATGCCCATAAATACGGTGTTTCCAAACATTCCTAGCAGTACGGCGCTCACGGTCGTGGCTTTGTTAAATTTTAAAAATTTGCACGCTAAAAATATCGCCGCAGCGCCCAGCATCGAACAGGCAAAACCCGTGGCGATGACGTTTATAAGCGTGGTGTCGATGTTTACGTGGTAAATTTTATCGAAAATCAGCGCCGGAAGCGCGAAGCAAAGCGCGTAGTTTATGAAAACGGAGGCGTTTTTTTGCTCAAAGACCTTAAATTTTTTCGCCCCGTAGCCGGAAGCGATAATGATAAAAATGGATAATAATTGCGTAAACATTTGCGTAATCCGAGTTATAAATTTTAAAAAACCGATTATACGGCGGCTTGCATTAAAGAAAAATAAAATTTAATTGAATTACTTAACATCGCCTTAACGGGTTTTTGTATATAATCTCGAGTTAAATTTAAAAAAGCGAGAAATAATGAAAAAACTTATCAAATTTATCGCGGTTTTCGCCGTGCTAGCAGGGGTTGGTTACTATTTTTACGATAAAAATTTTAACATCCCGCAAGTCGATCAGTTTATCACCTCAAAAGCCGTTCGTGGCGAGCTGGTAAAAAGCATCGAAAGTAACGGCGAGATCTACGCTACCGAGTTAATCGACGTTGGCGCGCAAGTCGGCGGTCAGATCAAAAAACTATACGTCAAACTAGGAGATGTCGTAAAGGCTGGCGATATGATCGCTGAAATCGACTCGGCGACCCAGCAAAATAACGTAGATACAAAAAAAGCGCAGCTTGGAATTTATGAAGCGAAGTTAAATTCGGCCAAAGTCGCGCTTGAGATTTCAAAGACCAAATTTAAGCGTGAGCAAGAGCTTTTTGCCAAAAACGCAACCTCGAAAGAGGAGTTTGAAAACGCCAAAAATACCCTAGCCGCAAACGAAGCCTCGCTAAAAGAGATCGAGGCGCAAATCGTGCAGGCTAAAATCTCTCTAAACACCGCTCAAATCGACCTTGGTTATACTAAAATCACCGCTCCAAAAGGCGGCGTCGTGGTCTCCGTGCAGGTTGAGGAGGGGCAAACCGTAAACTCAAACCAAACTACGCCAACTATCGTAAATATCGCCGATCTAAGCAAAGTCCAGCTAAAAATGGAGATCGCCGAGGGCGACATAACTAAAATCAAGGTCGGCTCGAAAGTCGAATACTCGATACTCTCCGAGCCAAACCGTAAATTTCACGCTCATATTAGCTCGATAGACCCTGGCCTAACCACGCTAAGCAATGGCAAATACAAAACTACCTCAAGCTCGGGCACGGCCACCTCTAGCTCCAGCAGCTCGGCGATCTACTACTACGCTAAGGCCGTTGTAGATAATCCTGACGGCACGCTAAGGATCGGCATGACTACGCAAAACACAGTCATCCTAGATAGCGTTAAAGACGCCGTCATCGTACCATCGATCGCTATCAAAAAAGAGGACGGCAAAAGCGTAGTTTACGTATTAAAAAAAGGTAAAGACGGACTAGATACGGCTGAGCGAAGAGAGGTACAGACGGGACTAATAGATAGCCTAAAAACTCAAATTTTAAGCGGAGTAGAGGAAGGCGAGGAAGTCGTGACGAAGCGAAATTCGGCGGCTGAGATCAGCGAAATGCTTGAAAAAGAGAAAAGAAAAATGGGCTTTTAAGGTAGTATCTTGAAAAATTTGATAGAACTTAAAAATTTAAGTAAGAAATTTAAACTCGGCGATAACGTGTTTGACGCGCTAAAAGACGTAAATTTAACCATAAAAAAGGGCGAGTTTATCGCTATCATCGGACAAAGCGGATCTGGTAAATCCACGCTCATGAACATCCTTGGCTGCCTAGATAACCCAAGCGGCGGACAGTATCTGCTAGAAGAGCGCGACATATCTAAATTTGAAGGCGACGAGCTGGCGCGTCTGCGCAGAGAAAAATTCGGCTTTATCTTTCAGCGCTATAACCTTCTATCTACGCTAACTACGCTGCAAAACGTGGCTTTGCCTAGCGTATATGCGGGCGTTTCTAAAAAAGATCGCGAGAAAAAGGCCGGCGAGCTTTTAGAAGGACTCGGTCTTGGCGAAAAGCTGCAAAACTTACCCAGCAAACTTAGCGGCGGACAGCAGCAGCGAGTCTCGATCGCTAGGGCGCTCATAAACGGCGGCGAGATCATCCTGGCAGATGAGCCAACGGGTGCGCTAGATAGCAAAAGCGGCCTCATGGTCATGGATATCTTGACAAATTTACACAAAGACGGACACACGATCATCATCGTCACGCACGACCCAAATATCGCCGCATACGCAAACCGCGTCATCGAGATAAAAGACGGTAAAATTTTGAGCGATACGGTAAAAAGCGAGGAAATTTTCGCCTCCGAAAAGCCAGCCGTAAAGCAAAAAAATATCTTTAGCTTTTACAAAGATCAGTTTATCGAGAGCTTTAAAATGTCGATAAACGCGATCCTTAGCCACAAACTGCGCTCGGTGCTAACGATGCTTGGCATTATCATCGGCATTACCTCCGTTATCTGTGTAGTGGCGCTAGGGCAGGGGTCGCAGGAGCAGATACTCTCCGATATACGAGGTATCGGCACAAATACGATCGACATCTACAACGGCAAGGGCTTTGGCGATAGATCAGAGCGCATAAAGGCTCTAACAATCAGCGACGCGACGCTACTATCAAAACAAGACTATCTTGATAGCGTCACGCCAAACGCTTCAACCTCCGCGACTCTGACATATAGAAACAAATCCGCTAGCGCGACCGTAAGGGGCGGCAGCGAAGATAGCCTCGATGTCATGGGTTACAAAATGGAGTCTGGGCGTGAATTTACCGCTGATGACGTGAGAGACTCAGCCTCTGTCGCGATCATCGACCAAGCTACAAAGAATGAATTCTTTAAAAATGCCGACCCAGTTGGAGAGACACTACTCATCAACCGCCGTCCGTTTAAGATAATCGGCGTCTTGCAAAAGCAAGAAAAGGGCTTTGACGATGGTAGCACATTAAAGGTCTATACGACCTACACGGCGATCATCAATAAACTAACTGGCGACAAGCACATAGCCTCGATCACCGCAAAGGTAAAAGACAATATAAATGCCCAAATAGCCGAGCAGAGCATAACTGAAATTTTGACCGCAAAGCACGGCAAAAAGGACTTTAAAACAAGAAATTCTGACAGCATAAAAGTAACGATAGAAGAAGCGACAAAGACGATGACGCTACTGATCTCTTGTATCGCGTTTATCTCGCTGCTAGTTGGCGGTATCGGCGTGATGAACATCATGCTGGTCTCAGTCACCGAGCGCACCAAGGAGATCGGCATCCGTATGGCGATCGGCGCGCGTCAGGGAAATATCCTGGAGCAGTTTTTGATCGAGGCCGTGTTGCTGTGCCTGATCGGCGGGCTTATTGGCGTCGGGTCGGCGTTTAGTATCGGCTATCTAACGGAAAATTTCGCACCCGATATCAAGATGATATTTTCGCAGACCTCTATCGTGGTCGCACTCGTCGTTTCTAGCGCAATAGGCGTGATATTTGGCTACATGCCGGCTCGCAGCGCCTCAAAGCTAAATCCGATCGACGCTCTTTCAAGGGAATAAAAATGAAAAAAATCTCCATAATCCTAGCCGCTTTTTTGCTCGGCGGCTGCGCAGTAACGCAGATAAACGAAAACTACGAGCAAATTTTGCTAAAAGACGATGCAAATTTGACGGCGAATTTTAGGCTGGAACGCGAGTGGTGGCGAGGCTATAACGAGCCCGCGCTAAACGAGCTAATCAGCCTCGCGCTAAAAAATAATATAGATCTGGCAAAATCAGCCATCGTCGTAAATAAAGCCCTCGCGCAAGCAGGCGTCTTGCAGGCCGATCTCGTGCCTAGCTTTAACGCAAATTTGGGCGCGGAAACGGGGAAAAATATAAAAACGGGCGGTAGCTGGAGTGAAAGCTATAAAAGCGGCATATCGCTAAGCTACGAGATAGATCTATGGCGCAAGCTCGCAAACTCCGCAGACGCCGCCATGTGGGAAGCAAACGCGACCAAATACGACCTAGAGGCTGCTCGTCTCGCACTCATTAACTCCGTCTCAGATGCGTATTTTGAGGCAAAATATCAAAAAGAGAGCATAAATCTATACGAAAAAACTCTAAAAAACTACGAGGAGCTTGAAGCCATCATAAAGGCTAAATTTGAGCTCGGTAAGGAAGAGGAGCTAAGCTTAAAACAGGTAAAAAGCTCTGTAATCTCGGCTAAAAATAGAATTTTAAACGCAGCCAAGAGCCTTGATGCGGCAGAAAAAACGCTAAGAAATCTGCTAAATGTTAGGCCCGAGTTTGAGTTAAATTTGAGCGGAAATTTGAGCGATATCTCGCCGCAGGGCGTAAATTTAAATGTGCCGCTTTATGTTATCGGCGCGCGCCCTGATTTGCAGGCTGCGATATCGCGTATCAAAGAGGCGCTTTTGGGGGTCAAGGTTAGCGAAAAAAGCTTTTATCCAAGCATCACGGTAGGAGCCGGCCTTAGCGGTAGTGGAGATAGCGCGAGCGAGGGGCTTAAGTTAAATTTTTTAAGCGGAAATATCGCGATAAATTTGCCGTTTTTAAATTACTCCAAGCTTAAATCAAAGCTAAAAATCTCCGAGCTAGAGTTTGAAGCAATGAAGCTAAACTACGCGCAGACGCTAACCACCGCGCTAAACGAGATAGACGCGAGCTATAAAAATCTGCAAAAAGACGAGGCGGTCTTGCGAAATTTAAACGAAAATTTGCGAAATCTAAGCTCTATCAGCGACATATATAAACTCAAATACGACTACGGCAAAACCGAGCTAAAAAACTATCTGGAGGCGCAAAATTCGCTACTTGAAGGCAGGATCGGTGCGCTAGCGCAAAAGTATAAAATTTTGCAAGACGAAATCGGTATCTATAAAGCTATGGCGGGAAAAGCGGAGTAAATTTGACTATGTCGCGCCTGATTTGCAGTTTTGATTTGGGGCGAGTTAAATTTGCAGCGAATTTGACGGTGAGCTAAAATTAGCTAGCTGCAAATGACCTGACAAATTTACTCGCGTCGTTTGCCTAGAAAATAAAACAGTCCCGCTAGCGTCGCAAAAAGAGCAAGCATAGATCCGGCGACTACTGCCGTGCCGTTTTGAAAGCCGTTTAAAAACATCCCGTTCGTGTTCATTCCGAAAAATCCCGTGATCAAATTTAGCGGCAAAAATAGCGCCGAAAGCAGCGTCAGTATATAGATGTTTCGGTTGATTTTGTCGTTTTTTACGCTTTGGATATGCGCGTAGATATCGTCCAGCTCCGCCCCGCACTCGGCAACTACGCTTTTTGCGGCGCCGGTTTCGGCGATGAAGCGTTTTAGCGGTTTTTTAAGCGCGGTTTGCTCGTTGGCGCAGGTTATCAGCGCGTCTTGCAGGCGCGAAATTTTATTATAGAATTTGCTAATTTCGTATTTTAGCTCGGCGTGTCGCTTCATAAATTCAGGATATTCTTTTGGCTTTTTGTAAATCGTCTCGAAACTCTCCAAATGCCCTAAATAGCGTGAAATTTTCTCCTTATGAGAGTTTAAAATTTTTTTGATCGCAGCCGTTAGCTCGTCTATACTCGTGCGCTCGCTTAGCGCTTCGTCGGTAAAAATTTCGCCGTCTTTAAAGAAAAATTTGTAATGCGCCAGCTGCGCGGAAGTGGCGAAATTTAAGTATTCGTAACTCTCGGCGTAAAAATATCCCGTAACCGCTCTGGCGCCGGGCTTTAAATTTTGCGAATTTTCGCTCATTTGGCTTGCCTTTTTGCGTAAAATTCTCTTCTAAATTCGGCGAATTTCCCGTCCTTTATCGCCTCTCTCATTTGCTTCATCAAATTTAAATAATAGTGCAAGTTATGCAAGCTCGCTAGTCGGAAAAACGTCAGCTCGCCTGCGCGGTAAAGGTGACTAAGATATGCGCGCGAGTAGTTTTGGCATGCGTAGCACTCGCACTCGGGATCTATCGGAGCGCGGTCGGTTGCAAATCTCGCGGACTTGATATTTATCTTACCAAAACTCGTAAATAGCGTGCCGTTGCGAGCGTTTCGCGTCGGCATCACGCAGTCAAACATATCCACGCCGCGAGCCACGTTTTCTACGAGGTCTTCTGGGGTGCCTACGCCCATGAGATAGCGCGGACGCGCCGCGTCGATGTATGGCATCACGGCCTGCACGGTGTCGTACATCTCTTGATTGCTCTCGCCTACGCTAAGACCTCCGATAGCAAGCCCGTCAAAGGGCATCTCGCACAGCGCCTCAGCGCAAAATTTACGCGCCGCCTCGTCCGTGCCGCCTTGGATTATGCCGAATATATTTTGCGTGAGCCCTTCGCCTTTGTTTTGCTTAAATTTATGATAGTCTATCGCCTCGCGCGCCCATTTTATCGTGCGTTTGATACTTAGCTCCACGCGCTTTTTTTCAGCCGGAAGCGCGACTAGATCGTCTAGGATCATCATGATGTCGGAGTTTAGGTCGTACTGGGTATCTAGCACCGAGCGCGGCGTGAAATAGTGCGTGCTGCCGTCGATATGGCTTTTAAATTTGATACCGTTTTCATCGGGCTTTGAGATTTTACTTAGCGAAAAGGCCTGAAAACCGCCGCTATCGGTTAAAAACGAGCGGTTAAATTTAGTAAAGCCGTGCAGGCCGCCAAGCTCTTTTACGACCTTGCTGCCGGGGCGCAAGTAGAGGTGGTAGGTGTTGCCTAGGATTATTTGGGCGTCTAAAATCTGCATCATATCCACGGCATCTAGGCTTTTTACCGCACCTACGGTGCCAACTGGCATAAACACGGGCGTTTTTATCGTCGAGTGGGCGGTCGTTAGCGTGCCCGCGCGCGCCGCACCGTCCGTTTTATCTATACTAAAAGTCATTTTGATATAATAGTCCCTTTAAATTTGGAGTTTTAATGAAAAATATCTTGATAGTTGCGGACGGCATTGTAGCGAAACATTTCTTAGAAAGACTATTTGTAAGCAGAAGTAGCACGCATCACTACGTAGTTATCGCTTGCGGAGACGAGGATTACTCGGACGTAAATTTAGAAAATTTTACCTTTTACCGCTTTGATCCCACGAGTCTTGATAGACTGAGGCAAGTAGCCAGCGGTTATTTCAGCCAGTTTATGATAATGCTAAAAGACGGCTTTGATACGGTCAGCGTCTATAATAACCTGCGTCAAATCAGCAAAAAAACAGAAATTTTGATGCTCGATCTTTGGGGGCTAGGCGGACTAGAGGACGACTCGCATCTAACCGTCTTGGACGCGCGAGCGGTACTAACGGCTAGACTCATGGACTTTTTACCCGACATCCCCGTCGTAGCCGATAACGTAGGCCTTGGCAAGGGCGAGATAATGGAAGTAAAAGTACCCGTGGGCAGCTCCTTTATGTACCGCCACATCAGCTCGATAACGCAGAAAAAATGGCGCATAGCGATGATTTATCGCGGTTCAAATTTTATGATTGCAAAGCCAAATTTAATGATCCTGCCAGGCGACGTTTTGCTAATAGTGGGCGAACCAAGCGTGCTTTTAAGCGTGTTTAGAAGCGTAAAAAAAGAAACGGGGCAGTTTCCAAGCCCTTTTGGACATAACACTTATCTGTTTTTAGATATGCGCGCTATGGGCGAAGAGGCTTGTTTGCGACTGCTAGAACAGAGCTTAAAACTGCACGAAAAGCTAAATAGCAAACGCCTCTACGTCAAGGTCGTAAATCCGACGTTAAATTTAGCCTACGAGAGGCTAAAATCGGTCGGAGACGAGAGGGTTGCGGTAACGTTTGATTTTTTCGGCCGCGGCGTAGAACAGATAAAAGACGACGTATTTAAAAACGACGTCGGGTTAATAGTAACCGATAATAAATTTTTCTCGGCTCATAAAAGGATGCTTTTTGAGCTTAAAAGGCCGGTAACTACTATCGGCCGAGGCGACGTGGACGAAATAAAAAAAGGCGTGATATTAAGTAGCGGTTTTGGCGACGAGATAGAAAACCAATCAGCCGTCATTATGGACTGCTGTGCGCAGCTAGATACGCAAATCTCGCTATATCACTTCGGCGCGCCTAGCGGCGGCGAGGGCGCGGAGGAGCATTTTGATAGTCTTTCTAAAATTTTTGGACGTAAGGTCGAGATAGTCGAGGATAGAAATATAAATCCTATTTTAAAGCTAAAAAATGAGCAAAATTTGCTTCAGTTCGTGCCTTTTAGCAAAAAAATAAGCAGGCCCGATCCGTTTGCGGCGTTTTCAAATGATATGAACCGTCTGCACTCGCGCCTTAGCGACAACTATCAGATTTTTATACCGATAAATTAGGCTATTTTGGATAAAATAAAATCGGAGAATAAGATGAAAATAGATATAAAATTTGACGGCAAGCCTGGCTATGGCGTCTATATAAACGAGTTAGAAGAGCTTAAATTTGACGCTAAAGTCGCTATCGTGACAAACGCAAAAGTAGGCGGGCTTTATCTGCAAAATTTACTCTCGCTCATAGACTGTCCGCAAAAATTTATCATCAGCGTTCCAGACGGCGAAGAGTATAAAAATATGCAAACGATAGAGGCGATCTTGGAGCAGCTTTTCGTTAGCCGCCTTGATCGCAGCAGCGTGATCATCGCGCTTGGCGGCGGAGTGGTGAGCGATATGGCGGGCTTTGTTGCGAGTATTTTTGAGCGCGGGATCAAATTTATAAACATCCCCACGACCCTGCTAGCGCAAGTGGATGCTAGCGTAGGCGGAAAAACGGGCGTAAATAACAAATTCGGCAAAAATCTAATCGGCTCGTTTTATCAACCTAGCGCCGTTTACTGCGAGACAGGGTTTTTAAAGACGCTTGAAAAGCGCGAATTTGCCGCGGGACTTGCAGAGGCTGTAAAGATGGCGGTAACCTTTGACGAAAATCTATTTTCATGGATGGAGGGCGCAAATTTGACGGATGAGGCGAATTTGCAAAATTTGATCTACCGCTGCGTGCAGATAAAAGCTGCCGCCGTAGAAGCCGACGAGCGCGAAAAAGGAGTGCGTGCGGTGCTAAACTACGGTCACACCTTCGCTCACGTGATAGAAAACGAAACGAACTATAAAAAATATCTACACGGTGAGGCGGTGGCGATCGGGATGAATATGGCTAATGCGCTAGCGGTGAAGCTTGGCCTTATGAGCGAGGAGCAAAAGGCGCGCGTGGCGGAGCTTTTAGTTAAATTTGACTTGCCAACAAGCTACAAGGTGCCAAACGCAGACGGCTTTTACGAGGCGTTTTTTCTCGATAAAAAGGCGGAAAACTCAGCGATCAAATTTATCTTGCCGCGAGGTATCGGAGACTACGAGATACGAAAAGACGTGCCGCGCGAGCTCGTGATGGACGTTTTAAGAGAGTTTAAATGAGAAAAATTTTATTTATTTTATTTTTTGCGATCTTTGCTTATTCGCTAGATGATATACCTAGCGATTTTAACGGGACAAAAGAAGCTCAGTTATCCGAGCTAAACGCGTCTTTGTCGTTTATCGAGGACGAGTTAGCCGATAACATCTGGGCGACTCGCTACTCAAACTACAACACCTTTCAAAAGCTAAGCGCGGAGCTCGATGAAATCGAAGCAGCGATAAAAAGACAGGCTAAAAATACCGAAAAAGTTCTCGAGCTACAAAAAAAACAAAGCACGCTAAAAGAGCAGATTGAGCTTTTAAGAGAGTTTCAAAAAGCGCCGTTTTCTAGCATGATAACGGCTCCCGAGATAGAAATTTTACAAAAGATAACCAATCCCGTCGCCGTGATCTCGGGCTTTTCGCACATAAAGCAGCTAAAAAGCGAAAAAGACGAGTATAAGCGCCGACTAGATGGGCTTTCTAAGACGACCGACGAGCTAGCTAGAAAAGAGCAAATTTTAACCCAGATCGTAAATTTGAGCGACGACGCGCGCTTTCAAGCCGAGCTTGCCGAGGCCAGACAGGAACTAGCGGAATTTAACGCCGCGGCCGACATCGCAAAAACAACCTACGGCGTGTATGAAAAGCGCGTAAACGAGGCGATAAACCGCACCAGCGAGGATATCAAAGCGCAGATGAAAAAGGCGCTTGATATCGGTATATTTATCGTCGTCGTGATCGGGCTTTCGTTTTTGTTTAAATTTATCATCAAAAAGACGATTACCGACAATGAGCGCCTATACACGGCGAACAAATTTATAAACCTAGTAAATATCACGCTCATAATCATGATCTTGCTTTTTGCTTATATAGAAAACGTGACCTATCTCGTTACGGTGCTGGGCTTTGCGTCTGCGGGTATCGCGATTGCCATGAAAGATATGTTTATGAGTATGCTCGGCTGGACGGTCATCGTTTTTGGCGGTAGTTTTCACGTCGGCGACCGCATAAAGGTGCGCAAAGACGGAGAGGATGTCGTGGGCGATATCATCGATATCTCGCTACTTAGGATGACTATTTACGAGGATGTCACGATCGTCACGGTAAACTCAAACCGCAGAGCGGGGCGCATTATATTTGTGCCAAATAATTATATCTTCACCGATCTGATCGCAAACTACTCGCACCACAGTATGAAGACCGTTTGGGACGGTATAGACGTCGTTTGTAGCTTTGATTCTAATCACAAAAAAGCCGCTCACATCATCAAAGATATCGCGCGAAAATACTCCAAAGGCTACACGGAAATCGCCAAAAAGCAAATGAGCAAGTTGCGAAATCAATACAGCATAAAAAACCCGAACGTCGAGCCGCGCGTGTTTACCTTTATCGAGCCTTACGGTGTGAAAATTTCGGTCTGGTACATGGCAAACACCTTTGCCACGCTATCTTTGCGAAGCACGATAAGTGCGGAGATAATGGAAGCCATCGCCAGCCATGACGACATCGTGATAGCCTATCCGACGCAGACTTTATATATGGATAGACGCGTAAAAGCAGGCGAAACAAAGCCGATGGGCGAAGGCGACAAGGAAAAGCATGAATCCTAACTCAAATTTGACCCAGCAAGAGCCGCGCCGAGAAAAGGTATTTTTTAAAACCTTCGGCTGCCGCACGAACATCTACGACACCGAGCTGATGAAAAGCTACGTCAAAGACTACGATATCGTTAGCGACGAAAACGAAGCTGACATCGTAGTGGTAAACTCCTGCACGGTCACAAACTCCGCCGATAGCGGCGCGCGCAGCTACATAAACGGCATAAAAAAACGCGGCGCTAGAGTGATACTAACGGGCTGCGGCGCGGTGAGCAAGGGTAAGGAGCTGTTTAACAAAAGCGCGGTTTTTGGTGTGATAGGCGCGAGCAAAAAAGAGGATATAAACGCGCTGCTAAAGTCGCAAGATCCGTTTTTCGAGCTGGGAAATTTAAAAAGTATCGACAAAAATATCGTAACAAACTACGAAAATCACACCAAAGCCTTTATCAAAATCCAAGAGGGTTGCGACTTTGCGTGTAGCTACTGCATCATCCCGGCCGTTCGCGGCAAGGCGCGCAGTATGGATGAGGAGGCGATTTTAAAAGAGGCTAAAATTTTAGCCTACAACGGCTACAACGAGCTAGTGCTAACGGGCACAAATATCGGTAGCTACGGCAAGGATACGGGCTCAAGCCTGGGCCGCTTGCTAGGACAGCTCGGTAAAATAGGCGGCATAAAGCGCATAAGGCTTGGTAGTATCGAACCAAGCCAGATAGACGAGAGCTTTCGCGAGATTTTAAAAGAGAGTTGGCTAGAGCGGCACCTGCACATCGCGCTTCAGCATACGAGTGAGGCGATGCTACGTATCATGCGGCGGCGAAATCAAGCCTTTAGGGACTTGGAGCTGTTTTTGGAGCTTAGCCAGATGGGTTTTGCGCTAGGAACCGACTACATCGTTGGGCATCCTGGCGAAAGCGAGGAAATTTGGAGCGAGGCGCTAGACAATTTTAAAAAATTTCCGCTCACGCATCTGCACTGCTTTGCGTATTCGCCGCGCACGGGCACGCACTCGGCGGATATGAAAATGGACGTTAGCGGCGACGTGGCGAAGGCTAGGCTTAAGGTTTTAAAGCAAATCGTAGCGGAAAATAATTTTAAATTTAGGCAAGAGTACGCTAAAAAGGGCGGGAGCCTAAACGTACTCGTCGAGCAGCTAAACGGCGAATTTTACGAAGGTTTCGATCAGTTTTATAACAAAGTAAAAATCAAAACGGATAAGCAAATTTTAAAAGAGTGGGCGGTCATAGATAAATTTGAAGTAAAAAGCGAGGGCGACTATGCACAAATTTAAGCTAAATAAACAAAAGATCATCGTGATTTTGACGGCTATTTTGGCGGTTTTGCTAGCCGTTGCGGTAGGTAGAAGCCAGCCCAAAAGCATAATGTACGAAAGCTACGAAAAGCTGCTAGAAGGCGACATGATCGCAAGCGCGACCGTAAACGGCGGCGAGCTAGAGCTCACGACAAAAGGCGGTAACAAATATATCATCGTGAAAGACGGCGTAGATATGCGTGCTCTAGTGCAAAAAGTGCCAGTCGATCTAAAAAAAGAGACGCCAGTACTGGATGAAATTTTAGCCGTGCTGACGCTGCTTGTTATCTGTTTTGCGGGGCTTGCGGTTTATGCGAGGTTTAAAAAACAAAAGCTCGCTGCTCAAAACGAAAATCAAAAAGCAAACGTCTACGAGTACGATAATATCGCCGCTAGCTCGGTAGCTCCTGCTATCTCAAACGTCAAATTTGACGACGTGGCGGGCATAAAGGACGTCAAATTTGAGCTAAGCGAGATCGTGGATTTTCTAAAAAATCCGACGAAATATAAAAAATTCGGCATCAAAATGCCAAAAGGCGTGCTGATGGTCGGGCCTCCCGGAGTGGGCAAGACGCTAGTGGCAAAGGCCGTCGCGGGCGAGGCGGGAGTGCCGTTTTTTTACCAAAGCGGCGCTAGTTTCGTGCAAATTTACGTCGGCATGGGTGCAAAACGCGTGCATGAGCTGTTTTTAAAAGCTAAAGCCTATGCGCCCTCCATCATCTTTATCGACGAGATCGACGCCGTGGGCAAGGTACGCGGCGGCAACCGAAACGACGAGCGCGAGGCTACGCTAAATCAGCTGCTAACGGAGATGGACGGCTTTGAGGATAACTCGGGCGTCATCGTGATCGCTGCGACTAACCGCATCGAGATGATAGACGAGGCGCTACTGCGCTCGGGGCGATTTGATAGACGAATTTTTCTTTCGATGCCTGATTTTGCCGATAGGGTCGAGATTTTAAAATCCTATCTAAAAGATAAAAACACGAGCGTAGAGGCGCAGGACGTGGCGCGTATCAGCGTCGGTTTTAGCGGGGCGGCGCTTTCTACGCTGGTAAACGAAGCCGCGATAAATGCGCTAAGGCGCGGCGGCGAGATAATCGAATTTAGCGATTTTGAAAGCGTTTTAAACAAAGTCCTGCTCGGTAAAAGAAGGATTTTAAGCTACAACGACGAGGAAAAGCGCATCCAAGCGCTCTATCAGGGCGCAAAGGCTTTGGCTGCGTATTGGTTCGGGATAGAATTTGAAAAAATTTCGCTCGTCGAGGAGCAGTTTATGCGCCCCGAGCGAGAGATAGAGTCGCGCTCGCAGATGTTTGCGCGTATCAAGGTCTGTTTGGCGGGCATGAGCGCGCTAAAGATGGTCAAAGACGATACCTTTTCAAACTCCAACGCCGATATCCAAAAGGCCCGTGAGATAGCGCAAAACATGGTTTTTGAGTACGGCATGGGGCATACTTTTACGCCGAGTGCGGCTGAGGCCGAGGAGCTACTGCAAGAGGCATACGCCGAGGTCGGAACGTTTTTAGCGGGTATGAAAACGCAGCTAGAGCGTATCAGCGAGCATATTGAGATATATGAAAGTATCGACAAAGACGCGCTGGGCAAAATTATCAAAGAGTATTACAACTAAATTTAAGGAGAAAAAATGAAAGCAAAAATAGGCATATTGACGCTGAGCGACCGCGCTAGCGAAGGCAAATACGACGATCTGTCGGGCGCGGCGATAAAAGAGGTTTTGGATGGCTGGATAACGAGCGAGCGCGAGTATTTTTACGAGGTGATTCCCGATGAGATCGAGCTCATAAAAGAGCGCCTAAAACAAATGATAGACGTGCTAGGCTGCGATCTAGTGCTAACGACGGGCGGCACGGGACCGGCTCCTCGCGACGTGACGCCTGAGGCGACCGAGGCCGTATGCGAAAAGATGATGCCAGGCTTTGGCGAGCTAATGCGCGCAGCCAGCCTAAAATACGTCCCCACAGCGATCCTATCGCGCCAAACGGCCGGCATCAGAGGGCACGCGCTCATCGTAAATTTACCCGGCCAGCCAAAGGCGATCAGAGAGTGCTTGGAGCCCGTATTTCCAGCGATTCCGTACTGCATTGACCTCATCGGCGGCGCATTTATAGAGACTGATGAGAGCGTGATGAAGGTGTTTCGCCCGAAACAAAAGAAAATTTCATAATCCACGCGTGCTAAACTTTTTTGAAAATATAAATTTAAAGGCTACAAGGCTGCTTGAGGGCTATTATTCGCTCTTTTGCGGCCTTTTTACGCTTTGCATCGGCGTTTACGCGCTCGCACTCGTTTTTAGGGTCGAGTGGCTTTTGCTTGCCGCTAGCGCTTGTATCTATGCGTGTTTCGTCCTACTTGCGTTTCGTTCGCTTTTTTGGTTCGTCTTGAGTCTGATTTTCTCGCCTGTTTTTGCTATCGTAGTACGCGAGCGTTATGATGAAAATTTGCTTTTAGACGCCGTTTTTGCGCTTATGTGGATATTTTGCTGGCTGTTTTTATCGCTAGCCGTGAGTGAAAATATTTCAAAACTAGGTAACGAAATCGTATCTAAAATTTTACGCATCGCCGCGCTTGTTGCCGTGATCGGCGTTTACTACGTCAGTATCGAAAATAGCCTAAATTTACAAGCTATTTTAAAAGATACCGTTACGCTTCGCATCGTGCTTATTGCCATAAATATCTACATGTTTCCTTCCCTTATCACGCTTTTGGCGCTTGATTTGCGTGGGTATTATTTGGAAAACAAAGACATAAAAAGGGCTAAATTTTCATTTTTTAATTTCACTAAAGAAGCTTTAAAAGTAATCAAATTTATTGCCTTAAGGCGTAGAATTTAAACGCATAAACTTTTTATACAGTCTCTAAAAACGCTATTTTTGTAAATTTGAGAGATAGAAAACTGTTCCGCTACTTTTGATTGGTAGCGGCGAAGTTAAAATTTTAATGTTTTTGCAGTTAAATTTGATAAAGTAGACCTTGCAACGTAAAGCCGTAATTTAAATTTCGGCTTTACTTGCCGGCTTACTCGGCGTCTTACTCTAGCTCTTTTGCGCCGATTTTTGATTTTTTGCTTAGGCGTTTTACGTAAACGATATAAAGCGTAGTGAGCAGGCCGACGACGGCGAGTAGGGCGACAACGATGTGGCTAAACGCACTCTTGTCGTAGTTTTTGCCTAGATACCAGCCCACTGCTAGTAGTATAGCGACCCAGATGCCCGCACCAAGAGTCGTGTAGAGGCTAAATTTAAAAAGGTTCATCTTGGCAAGGCCAGCAGGCAGGCTGATATACTGGCGGATGCCCGGGATCAGGCGGCAGTTAAAGGTCGAAATTTCGCCGTGTCTTTTGAAAAACGCCTCAAATTTTCGCATTTTTACCTTCGTGATGCCGACGTATTTGCCGTATTTTAGTACGAGTTCGCGACCGAAAAAGTAGCATAAATAGTAGTTAAACACTGCTCCTGCGAGACTGCCAGCCGTGCCTGCGCACCATGCCAGCACTAGACTCATCTGCCCTTGGTGCGCAAGGTAGCCCGCGGGTATCATCGCCACTTCGCTTGGAAACGGGAAAAACGAACTCTCTAAAAACATCATCAAAAATATGCCCGCATATCCCCACTCGCCGACGGTTTGGACGATAAAATTTATAAAATCGCCTAGCATTTTTCTCCTTAAATTTAAAATTATGATTTTAGCAAACTACGTTAAATTTTAGCTTTAGATGGGCGTAATTTGGGGTTAGGGCTGTCTGCGGCGATTAAATTTAACGGCATTACGGGCGAGTTTTTAATTTGCTTGGAGGATAAATTTAGAAGATAAAGATTTGGGTTTAACCCGCGCCTTGATAAAGTTATCGAGTTTAAAAAGTGAGTCGCAGTTAAATTTGAACTCTAAATTTAACCGCGTCCGCTTGAGAGTCAAATTTGACGATAAAACCCAAATTTGACTCAAATTTTATCGACCGACTTTAAAATCGGCCAAAAAGCTTCCGTCCTGCGCTAAAACGCAAGCGGCACGTAATCAAAACACCGGCAGTATCGCTCCATCGTATCTTTTTAGGATAAATTCCTTTGTCTCCGGGCTGGTTGCGGCTTTAACTAGGGCTTTGATTTTCGGGCTGTTTTCGTTGCCCGCTTTGACCGCGATGATGTTGGCGTACGGGCTTTCAGTGCCCTCGATGGCTAGCGAGTCTTTTTTGGGATTCATACCGATGTCAAGGACAAAGTTTGTGCTGATGGCGGCTAGATCGACTTCGTCCAGAGTGCGAGGTATCTGCGCACCCTCGAGCTCGACGAAATTTAAGTGCTTTGGATTTTTCACGATGTCTTTTGGTGTGGCGAGTTCGGCGCTTTTATCTAGCTCTATGAGGCCAGCTTTTTGCAGGATGTTTAGAGCGCGGTTGCCGTTAGTCGGATCGTAGGCGATCGCGACTTTAGCGCCGTCTTTTAGCTCGCTTAGGTTTTTTATCTTTTTTGAGTAGAAGCCCAGCGGCTCGAGATGTATCGCTGCGGCAGTTATCAAGGTCGTGCCCTTGGTTTCATTATGATTTTTTAGATACGGCCAGTGCTGAAAGAAATTCGCGTCCAAATCGCCGTCTTGCGTCGCTAAATTCGGGATCGAGTAGTCGTTTATCTCTTTGATGACTAGATCGTAGCCCTCTTTTGCTAGGACGGGTTTGATAAACTCCATGATTTCTGCGTGAGGTACAGGCGAGACGGCTACTACGATAGTGTGATCTTTATCTGCTGCATAGAGGTTAAAGGCTAGCGCCAAACTTGCTAAAATTTTAAAAACTTTCATTGTATTTTCCTTTTTTGTTTTGAAAAACGACGCTAAAAAGGTAAAAGCTTTTACGCCGTTTTGTTTTTGGAGATTTTTCTCGACTATTTTTCTTTATTTAGCCAAATTTGAGCCATAAAATTTAGGTAAAAAACGCCTATGGCGATTTTTAATACTAAAATTTACGATGGCAAACGAGTCAAATTTGACGCGATCAGAAGCTCGGTATAACCGCGCCTTGATAGCGCTTTATGATAAAGTCTTTAACCTCGGGAGTTAGTATCGCTTTATCTAAAGCCTTGATTTTTGGGTTGTTTCCGTTGCCGGCCTTAGTCGCTACATAGTTGGTGTACGGGCTGTCTTTATCCTCGAGGATTAGCGCATCTTTGGTTGGTTGGAGGCCGACGTCTAGGGCGTAGTTTACGTTGATAAAGGCTAGTGCGACGTCATCGAGAGAGCGGGGCGTCTGTGCGGACTCCATCTCTTTAAATTTGAGATTTTTCGGGTTTTCTATGATATCGAGCGGGGATTTGTATTCGTCATCTTTAGCCTTTACGATGCCCGCTTTTTCTAGCAAATTTATAGAGCGGGTCGAGTCTGCGGCGTTGTTTGAGATAGCGATGATATCGCCGTTTTTTAGCTCGCCAAGGCTTTTTATCTTTTTAGAATACGCACCCATAGGCTCGACGTGTACGCCCACAGTTGGTACGATGTGGGTGCCGTTGTCTTTGTTAAACGACTTCATATACGGTAGGCCCTGGAAGTAGTTTGCGTCGAGTTCGCCGTTTTCGACGGCGAGGTTTGGTATCACGTAGTCGTTAAAGATTTTAACTTCGAGCTTGTAGCCTTCTTTTTCTAGTATCGGCTTTACGACCTCTTCTAAGATCTCTGCGTGAGGTACGGGAGATGCGCCTACGGTGATGGTTTTGTCGCTAGCATACAGGCCGCTAGCTAGAAGCGCGCCAAGAAGTATTTTTGAAAATTGCATTATTATTCCTTTTTTGATAAAAAACGGCGCTAAAAAGGTAAAAGCTTTTACGCCGTTTTATTTTAATAGCGGTCTCTAAACTAAATTTGGATTCGTCGTTTTGCTAAATTTGCCCGTGCCGCTAAATTTGAGCGGGCGGAGTTAAATTTGATTAAAACGTCGGGATTATCGCGCCTTTATATTTTTCCTCGATGAATTTCTTTACCTCCGGGCTTGTTACGGCTTTATCTAGAGCTTTGATTTTCGGGCTATTTTCTTTACCGACTTTGACCACGACGTAGTTGGTGTACGGACTATCTTTGCTCTCAAGCACGAGCGCGTCTTTTGTCGGGTTTAGGTTGGCGTTTAGAGCGTAGTTCGTGTTGATAACTGCGATAGTAACGTCATCTAGCGTACGAGGAACTTGAGCGGTCTCGATCTCTTCAAATTTTAGCTTTTTTGGGTTTTCCGTGATATCAAGCGGAGTTTTTAGAGGGTTGTCGTTTAGCTTGATAAGACCTGCGCTAGCTAGCACGTCAAGTGCGCGGCTCTCGTTTGTCGGATCGTTTGGTATCGCTACGGTGCTGCCGTCTTTTAGCTCTTTGATATCTTTTATCTTTTTAGAGTAAACACCCATAGGCTCGAGGTGAACGCCTACGGTTTTAACTAGATGAGTGCCTTTGTTTTTGTTAAATTCCTCAAGATACGGCAGGTGCTGGAAGTAGTTAGCGTCTAGATCGCCGTCTTCGGTGGCTAAATTTGGAGTAGAGTAGTCGTTAAATTCTTTGATCTCAAGAGTAAAGCCATCTTTTGCAAGGATTGGTTTTACGACTTCTAAAATTTCAGCGTGCGGAACCGGCGTAGCGCCTACGACGATTTTCTCGGCTGCATTTGCTGCGACTGTTAGGCTTAGAGCGACTAGAGAGTATTTGAGTAGATTTTTCATTTTATATCCTTTTTAAAATTTGGCTAGCATTTAAAAAAGGATATGAGCGGAGGCTCAAATTTCTTTTTAAATGCTTAGCAAGACTAAGCGCTTAAAAAGAAATTTGCGCTTAGCGTTAGTCTTTCGACGACTTAAGTTGAGTGAAGCGACGCATTTCGCACATATCTGATTTCATTTTCTATCCTTTCTTTGTAAAATTAATTTCGCGCATTGTAAATAAAAAAAGTTTAAAAAAAAATAAATTTTAGGAATTTATCTTAGACTTTTTATGACGCCTCTTGCATTTTCTGAGTTTTTGGCTGCTTTTTCCTCTAAAATATTTTTTAAACATTCCAAAAAATTTGGCAAACAGCAAATATCAACCGAGTAAAAAACATTAAGTCCGGACTTCTCGCTTTTTAAAATTCCCCCATTTTTTAATACCCCAAGATGCTTTGAAACCGTTGTTTGTTCTTTGTTTAAAAGCTCGCAAATTTCACCTACGCTCATCTTTTTTTCACCTAAAATCTCAACTATCCCAATCCTAAGAGGATGAGCTAAAACTCTCATAAATTCGCTTTTTAGCGCAAGAATATCAACATATTGCATTTTTATACCTTTTTTATGATTTTAACTTAAAAGAGCTAAATTTATACTTGACTATATTCCTATATTAGTATATAATCATATAAAAAATTTAAAGGTAAAAAATGCTCGATCTTTTTAATCAACACAATATATTTGAGTTTATCAAATTTTTCATACTTTATTTTACAGAGATTTCACTACTATTTTTTTGCGTCTCTTTTTTAGTATTTATCGTATCTGAAAAATTTAGTCAAAAACTCAAAAAACACCTTATAAGCACAAGAATTTCAAGCTTTATCAAGGCGTTTTTGGTTGGCGCAATTACGCCGTTTTGTTCGTGCTCTACTATACCGCTTTTAAATGGGTTTTTAAAAAGCGGCGTATCGCTTGGCGTTAGTAGCGTATTTTTGTTAAGCTCTCCGCTTGTTAATCCTGTAATTTTAACGCTTCTTTTTATGAGCTTTGGGTTTAAATTTGGCATTATTTATTTTACAGTCATTTTCATCTCATCGCTTGCTTTTGGTCTTTTGTTATCAAAAGCAGATCAAAATCTATTTTTAAAAGATGATTTTTTAAAACCAAAATTTAGCCCAAACAATCCAACTAAAAGTTTTGTTTTTACACCCGTTAATCAGACGCAAGCTTGTTCTTGCAAGGATATAAAAAATAGTAAAAATATTTACAAAATGGCGCTTTTAAACTCGGTAAAAGAGTATAAAAAGCTATTTTATTACATACTGCTTGCGATGTTTATCGGCGCCGCTATGCACGGATTTGTTCCGCAAAAGCTTATCTCAAACTATCTTGGTTCTAGCGACATCACCTCGATATTTATTTCGGCATTTTTTGGAATTTTACTCTATGTTAGAGTAGAAGCGCTAGTGCCAATTGGCTTAGCGCTTCTTACCTCGGGTGCTAGCGCGGCCGCATTTGGAGCGTTTGTAATAACGGCGGCAGGGGTTAGCCTGCCGGAAATCATACTTCTTAATAGGTTTTTTAAGCCAAAATTTATGGCAATTTTTATCGCTTTTATCTTATGTGTAGCATTAGCATTTGCAATGTTTTTAAAATCATTTTTTTGAAATTTTATAGAGATAGTTGCCTAAAATTTGAAAAATTTGCACCATTATGATGAGAATAACCACGGTATAAAGCATGATATCTGGGCGAAATCTCTGATAGCCGTAGTTTATAGCGACAGATCCTAGTCCGCCACCGCCAACTGCGCCAGCCATCGCCGAAAAGCCGATATTTACGATAAGCGTTAGTGTAAATGCCGAGATGATGCCAGGAAGCGCCTCAACAAACATCACGCGAAAAATGATCTGAAATTTTGAGCTACCAAAGCTTTGCGCAGCTTCGATGATGCCTTTATCAACCTCTTTTAGCGCATTTTCAATGAGCCTTGCGACAAAGGGAGCCGCTCCGATAGTTAGCGGAACGATCGCAGCAGTCGTGCCGATACTGGTGCCCACGATCAGGCGCGTGAGCGGGAAAAGCACAATGATGAGGATGATAAAAGGAAAGCTCCTTAGCGTATTTACCGTGATATCAAGCGCGATAAATAGCGGCTTGTTTGGCTTTAGACCGTCCTGCGCGGAAAGAACGAGCAAGATAGCGGGCACTAGACCTATGAGAAACGCTAAAAGCGTCGAAACCACGCTCATATAAAGCGTCTCGCCGATAGCCGGTAGCAAAATGCGCTCGAAAACGTCGGGAAATTTAGAAAAATCTATGCCAAACATCACGCCACCTCCCACAATACGCCGCTTTGCTTGATATACTCGGTCACGCGCGCTTCGTCTTTTGGATCGACGTTGATGACGAGCGAGCCAAGTACGTTTTCGTTTAGCTTTTCAAGCTTGCCCCAGACGATGTTAAAGTCGATGTTTAGCGTGCGCGCCATATGCGTGATGACGCTGTTTTGCGCGACTTCTTTTGGGAAAAAGAGCCTGATATTTACGCCCTCGCTCGGCAAAATTTCATCCTCGCCGAGGAATTCCTTCATCTTTTCATCTGGCTTTAAAAATAGCTCCTCAATCGTGCCGCTACCGATTATCTTGCCGCTTTCTAGTAGCACTGCGCGGCGCGCGATGCTTTTTACGACCTCCATCTCGTGCGTGACCAAAACGACGCTGATATTTAGCGTTTGATTGATCTGTTTTAAAAGCTCGAGTATAGAATTTGTCGTGTTTGGATCAAGTGCCGAGGTCGCCTCGTCGGAGAGTAAAATTTTGGGACTTAACGCAAGCGCGCGGGCGATAGCGACTCGTTGTTTTTGCCCGCCGCTTAGTTCGCCCGGGTAGCTTGCCGCCTTGTTTGCAAGACCTACGAGTTCTAGTAGTTCGCTCACTCTTTTTTTGATATCGCTGTCTGAGTAACCCCAAAATTTAAGCGGAGTCGCGACGTTTTCAAACGCCGTTTTTCTAGCCATCAGCGCAAAGTGCTGAAATATCATCCCCACGTCGCGCCTAAGCTCTCTTAGTTCTCTATCTCTTAGCGCCGAAATTTCTTTGTCAAATACCTTTAGGCTGCCGCTTTGATAGTCCTCTAGGCCGTTTATGCAGCGCAGCAGCGTACTTTTACCCGCGCCGCTGTGGCCGACGATGGCAAAAATTTCGCCCTGTTTCACCTCTAGGCTCACATCGTCGATCACGCATGTCTTGCCGTAAAATTTCTTTAAATTTTCTATCTTTATCACTAATTTTCCTTGTTTTTAAAACCGCTTAATTTATAAAATTTCACGCCGTAGCTCATCGGCGCTCTTTGGCGAAAGAAGCGCCGGAGCGATGTCAAACACACTAAATGCGCCACTCTCACCTCTTTGCGCCAAACGATAGGCTGCTCTGGCGTAGGCAACGAGCACACTAGCGGTAAATTCGGGATTTGAGTCAAGCTTTAGCGAAAACTCGATCAAATGTTTGTTTTCGCCGCGCTCGTCCGTCGCTCCGCTTCGCAAAACAAATCCTCCGTGAGGGATGCCGCCATGCTCCTTTTTGAGCGTTTCAAGACTTACGAAATGCACGCTCGTGTCGTAGTCGGCGAAGTAATTGGGCATCGTTTTTATCTCTTTTTCGATGCGCGCTTTATCGGCGCCCTCTTCGGCTACGACATAGCACTCGCGCAGGTGTTTTTCGCGCGTAGTTAAATTTGGGTTTTCGCCCGCGCGGACTCGCTCCAAGGCGCTTTCTATCGGTACGGTGTATTGGCGCGCATCCACGACGCCCTCGATCCTGCGGATAGCGTCTGAGTGGCCTTGACTCACGCCTTTGCCCCAAAACGTGTAGCTGCTGCCGTTTTCTAGCACACTCTCGCCAAATAGTCTATTTAAAGAAAATAGCCCCGGATCCCAGCCAACGGCGATGATGCCTACGTTTCCGCCTTTTTTAGCGGCGGCGTCTACCGCGGCGAAGTGCTCAGGGATTTTCGCGTGCGTATCGAAGCTATCGACGACGTTAAATTCCTTTGCAAACTCGGGCGTCTGAGTCGGCAGATCCGTCGCGCTACCGCCGCAAAGAACTAAAACGTCAAATTCGCCCTTGTGCGCTAAAATTTCATCCGCGCTAAATACAGGTGCGCCGCATGTTTTTACTTCGATTGGATTTCTGCGACTAAAAACTGCCAAAAGCTCTAAATCCTTGCTATTTTGCGCAGCAAGCTCTACGCCGCGACCTAAATTTCCATATCCTAAAACTGCTATTTTTATTTTTTCGCTCATTTTTTATCCTTCAAATTTTAAAATTTAGCGCGTAAAACGGCGCGCTGCCGATGAATTTTCACTTCATTAGCAAATAATAAATCACGTATATCCAGCTTAAAAATCCGTGAATTATCGCCCACAATATGCTTTTGTTTGCTCCCCATGATAGTGCGACGGCTATGACCGTGCCTAAAGTAAATCCGCCGATACTGCCTTTCATTTTTCTCCTTGATTTAAAATTTAGGCTCAAACGAGCGGACTACTTGCCAAATACCTTTAGTTCGTCGCATACCTTGACGAATTTCTCCTGCGCGCTTTGCAGCCCTTCACGGTTGGCTTCGACTACGGCTTGCGGGGCGGAGGCTACGAATTTCTCGTTATTTAGCATACTTGATAGCTTTGCTATCTCTTTTTCTAGTTTGGTTTTTTGCGACCGCAGTCGCATGATCACCGCACTCATGTCCACACCTTCAAGTGGAACAAATGCCTCTAAATTTTCACTCACGTCGCGCGCGGCGTTTTCGATCTTAGCGTCGCAAAACTCGATCTGCTCGCATTTAGCTAGCAGCGCGATGTAGTTTGTCGCCTCGGTCAAATTTTCGTTTCCGTTTAGCTTGATGAAAGCTTTTGGGATTTTTGAGTTGCCTTGCTCGATGGTCGCCTTTGCGCGGCGGATAGCTACTATGGCCTCGATCACTAGCTCAAAGGTCTTTTCTATCTGCAAGTCGCGCTCGTTAGCTTGCGGATACTCTTCCACCATAATCGAGCTTGCGTTTTCTAAATTTGAGCCGCTAAGCTCGTGGAAAAGAAATTCTGAGATAAACGGCATAAAGGGACTTAGTAGTCTCATCGCCTCTTTAAATATGCTTCCAAGCTCTTTTACGCTGCCTTTGTCTGCTTTGCTAAGCTCGATGCCCCAGTCGCAAAACTCATCCCAAAGGAATTTATAAAGTGTGTTTGCCGCGTCGTTAAAGCGGTAAGCGTCTATGTTTTCTCGCACCTCGCGCACGCACTCGTTAAAGCGGCTTAGCATGTATTTACCAAGCTTAGTTTCGATTTTGACATCGCTTAAATTTGCAAATTTAGACTCGTTTAGCAGTAGATATTTGCTTGCGTTGTAAAGCTTGTTTGTAAAATTTCGCACGAGCTTCATCTTTTCGTCGCTTAGCTTTATGTCGCGTCCCTGTACGGCTAGCAGCGCAAGCGTAAAGCGCAAGACGTCGGCGCTGTACTCCTCGATGCTAACGAGCGGATCGATGACGTTGCCCAGGCTCTTGCTCATTTTTCTACCTTGCTCGTCTTTAACTAGCGCGTGCAGGTAGATGTCATCAAACGGCAGCTTGCCAAGGGCATTTTCACCCTGAAACATCATCCTAGCAACCCAGAAAAATAATATATCAAAGCCAGTTATGAGAAGGTTGTTTGGATAAAACTCAGCGAGGTCTCCCTCAAACCACTTTTCATTTTTTAGCTCATTTTCATTGCCCCAGCCAAGCGTGCTAAATGGCCAAAGACCAGAGCTAAACCACGTATCTAGCACGTCTGGATCTTGGTGGAAATTTTTACTTTTACACTTTTTACATTCACACGGCTCGCCCTCGTCAGCCCACATATGACCGCACTCATCGCAGTAAAATACTGGAATTTGGTGCCCCCACCAAAGCTGACGTGAGATACACCAGTCTCTTAGCTCTCTCATCCACGCATTAAAGCTGTTTATCCAGTGTGGCGGGTAAAATTTAGCAAGACCTTCTGAGACTTTTTGTATCGCTTCGTCTGCGATCTCTTTTTTTACAAACCACTGCTTTGAGATGTATGGCTCGACGACATTTTTGCAGCGGTAGCAGTAGCCCACTTGGTTTTCGTAGTCCTCGATTTTCTCGACATTGCCAAGTTTTTCAAGCTCGGCCACAACAATATCTCTAGCCTCAAGTCTCTCAAGACCTGCGAATTTATCGCACTTGTCGTTTAAAATGCCCTTTTCATCAAATACAGTGATAAACTCAAGGTCGTGCCTTTTGCCAACCTCGTAGTCGTTTTGATCGTGCGCAGGCGTGACCTTAACAAGGCCTGTTCCAAACTCCATATCGACGTGCTCATCTGCGATGATCTCGATCTCTCTATTTATGATAGGTAGCACCACTTTTTTGCCGATTAAATTTTTATAACGCTCGTCGTTTGGATTTACCATTACCGCCGTATCGCCGAAGTATGTTTCAGGTCTTGTCGTTGCCACAACAACAAATTCGCTTGGCTCATCTGCGAAGTAGTATCTTAAATGATAAAGCTTGCCTTTATTTTCTTTGTGCTCTACCTCGATGTCAGAGAGTGCGCCATCATGCGTACACCAGTTTATCATGTAGTTTTTCTGAACTATCAGACCTTTGTCGTATAAATTTACAAAGGCTTTTTTCACAGCTTTCCTTAAGCCCTCATCCATAGTAAATCTCTGGCGTGACCAAGCCGGAGTGATGCCAAGTTTTCGCATCTGATGAACTATCATACCGCCGCTTTTTTCTTTCCACTCCCACACTTTTTCTACAAATTTCTCACGGCCAAGCTCTTCTTTTTTTATCCCTTGTGCTAGGAGCTGCTTTTCAACGACGTTTTGAGTAGCGATACCAGCGTGATCAAGGCCTGGCTGCCAAAGTGTCTTGTATCCGTCCATCCTTTTATAACGAGTCATGATATCTTGAAGTGTGAAGGTTAGGGCGTGTCCGATGTGAAGCGAGCCAGTCACGTTTGGAGGTGGCATCATAATGCAAAATTTACGTCCATCTTTTTGGATATCTTTGTTTGCGTCTATCTCGAAGTATCCGCGTTCTTCCCAAATTTTATAAAATTTATCTTCTACTTCTTTTGCGTCGTAAAATTCCGCCATATTTTATCCTTAATAATTGTTTAAAAAATGTCGGATTTTACTACAGATTTGCTAATAGTATGTTTAAAATAGGTTGTTTTTAAGAATAGGCAAAGAAAGCGAAGCGGCTAAAAAACCGCTTCGCAAAGGATCATTTGACGATAAATTCGTGCTGAGCTAGATCGTAGTCGCTCATACTCTCGTCGTACATGTTTTCCGTGATGACCGCAGGTAGCATGCACTTGCCGCTCATAACGACTCGTAGAGGCGTATAAAGCGTATCTTCATCGTCATTATAGTAAAGACTGTAAAAGCTCAAAACTCTGTCGTCCTCGATGTTTTGGTGCTCGAGCGTTAAAGAGCTTTTTGTAGCTTCCGTTCTTGCGTTTGGTACGATGTTTTCGTTTATCACCTCAAAGCAAGGGCTAATCGTCTCGTTTATCACGCCGTTTCTAATAAATTTATCCGTTCTTAGCGTAAGTTTAGAGTAGATGATGTCGTTTACTTTGAGAGCATTAATATCTATCTCTTTACCGTCTTTATCGACGAAAGTTCTATAGATATCAAGCCCTCTTTTGTCAAATTTATGATTTACGCCTAGCTTTTTGTAGCCTGACGCGCTAACGCCTAGATACACGCTAGCGTTACCCTCCGGCACGATGGTGATTTCAGATTTTTTCGGAGTGACGTTGATAGCGCCTCTACCGCTAAAGTCTAGCTCGTGGCCGTCTGCTATGAGCTTAAATTTATTCTCGCTTGAGACGTCCTTGATATAGGCTCTTAGCGCCCTTAGCGTAAACGCGCGCTCCTGCGTGGAGTAAAGCTTGTCTACGTTTTTTATCAAGAAATCAGCCAAAGAGTCGCTAAATTCATTCTTCTCGAAGTGATTGGCATGAAGAAGCAGGATAAAGGCTTTATTTCTCACGTTTGAGCCAAAATCCGAAGGATCGTCCGACTGCTCGTTAAAGAAATTATCGCTGACCCCTTTTAGCACTTTTTTGCTCTCTTCGGTTAGTCCTTCGTTTTTGAGCGTGGCCGCCATCAAGTAACCCTCTAACGCGCCGCCTTCGTATCGTTTTTGATCGTAAAGCGCGTTTAGTTTTGATCTATCTAGCTTGCCTTGCGTACTTAGGATGTATGCGGCGTATAGCGCTTGGAAATTATTTACCGGATCAAAATCCCTAAGCCAGCCAAGTGCCTTGCTTTTTACTCCGCTATCTAGCGCAAAGCCTGATTTTTCAAGCGTTAGTAGCATATCTATAGCGTAGACGGAGGCAAAGTTGTTCGTATAGCTTAGCTGATTCCAGTAGCCGATGCTGCCGTCTGTTTTTTGCATTTTGATTACGTCTTGCATGCCGGAAAGGACGAATCTTTTCCTGTCGGCCTCTCTTGCTTTTGCCTCTTTAGAGTCGCCGCCCCCAAGCGTTAGGAAATTTAGCTCAAAAAGCTTACTAGAGCGCTGTTCGGCGCATCCGTAAGGGTAATTTACGAGTTTATCGCTATTTGTGCTTAGCACGCCTTTGATAGAGCTTGAAGCGTCTATCGTGATATCGTTTAAACCTTCATCCAGTTTAAAGGTCTTTTTCTCGCTCGCGTAAAATGTCTTAGCGTAGGTGCTTAGCGGATAGGCGCTTATGACGTCTAGTTTTTGCGAGTAGGAGTAGCCCTCTTTGCCGTCATTTGCGGTAAAATTTATATACGCTTTGCCCGTAGCGTTAGCATCGACCGTAAAATTTAGCTTAGCGTTTTCCTCGGGTTTTAGCTCGATACTATCTACGCCTAGTTTCGCGTTCAGGTTGGTATCTAGGCTTAAGGCCACCTTTTTTGGCTCTTTGGTCGTATTTATCACCCTTAGAGAGTAGTTTATCTTATCACCCTTGATAAGATACGCCGTTTGAGTCGGTTTTAGGATGATATCGTCTTTTACCTTGACGGCGTTTACGCTAAAGCCGAGCTTATCGCCGACTACGCTAAGCGCGGCTAAATTTATCTCTGAGTTAAAGTCACTAGGTACTTCTATCTCGAAATTTGCTATGCCGTCGGCACCGGCTTTTGCCGTTTGCATTTTGATATAGGTTTGTATATTTTTCTTATCTACCGGGCTAGCAAATTTAGCCATTCTCATCTCCTTGAGAGCAGCAGCCGCGTCGCCGCCGAAGCTTAGCACCTTGCCGTCTTTTTTAAATCCGCTCAAATTTGCGTAGATGTCGTAGTCAAGCACGCCGTCGTTTAAAATTTTGTCAAAAAAGTCAAGCGGGCTCTTTAGCTTTTGATTTGTTACTTGTAGCACGCCTTCATCAACCGCAAATAGCGTAACCTCCGCATTTGGCTCGGTTTTTACGGTAGTTTTAAATTTGGAGTTTGACTTGACGACTTTTGGCGCTTCGATGCTAACGTTTGTCGCTCGGTATGATTTATCCGCTTTTGCATAGACTTTATCGTAGGTTCTAAACGGCAAGACGTCGTTATCGGCTACGCGCATGATGGATGCAGTTACATAAAGTCCCTCAAAATCGAAGTCAAGGTCAAATTTAGCGTTTGCGACGTTGTTTTCGATATTTACGACTTTATACTTTTTGACGTTTTCGGACTCTACCGTGATGATGCCGATGCCGCTTTTTAGCACGGAGCTAACGTCTACGTTTAGCGAGTCGCCTTTTTTATAGACTTTTTGATTTAGCTTGATTTTAGCTTTTGCTAGCTCTTTTGTCGGTTGCAACGTGCCGCCGTAGTCCCAGCCGCTGACATAAACGTTTAAATTTGCCGAATGGCCGCTAAGGATGTCTGAGACCGTGACGACGTAATCGCCGCTTTGCTTAAAGTCATAGACGAACTCGTTTCCGCTAAGGGTATCGCTAAAGACCTTTTCATAGCGACTGTGCCATCTTAGATAGCCGTCTTTATCGTAGTTGTAGTCCCAGATTTCTTTTTTTATCTCTATAGCTTTTTGCCTGTCTTTTAGCTCCTCGTCTTTAAGCGGATCGACGCTGACGAAATTTAGCGTTAGCTTGGAGTTTGCGTCGATGTAGGTATCGTTTGCTCTTATTCCCACCATCGCGTCAAACGGATAAACGCTAAAGCTCTTGCTAGCGCTTACGTTTTTGCCGTCATCGTTAATGGTAAATACTGCGGTGCCTTTTAAAATGCTTGCGATTTTGGATTTATTTTCCAGCCTAAACACGGTTTCGCCTTTGCCCTCATCGTCTAGTTCTACTTGCTTGACGCTTTGGTCTAGGCCGTTTGCCGCGTATTCGCCGTTGCTAAATTTATACTCTTTAAATTTATCGTTTTTGTAATCTTGCTGATATAAATTTATCGTTACGTCGCCCTTTAGATTTGCCGCCACACCGCCGAAAAGATACGCGCTTTGCAATTTAACGTCCATAACGTCGCCTAGAGCGTAAATTTCTTTTTCGAGACTAACGTCGTTTTTGATGCGTTGCGGAGTAAAGGACTCGACTGAAAAGTCGTAGCTATCGATGATTTTATTTGCAAAGATCACTTCAAATTTAAACGTTCCGGTTAGGCCGGAGTTTACCGGCTCGTCGAAATTTATAACGCCAAGCTCGGTGGTGTTTACGCTTTTATCTAGGATCGTTTTGTTTTGCGGATCTTTGATTTTTAGCTTAACGGGCATATTTGAGAGGCTCTTAAACAGCGCGTTTTTGATGATGATCTCGCCTTTTATGTTTTCCTGCGGGCGGATGATGTTGCTAGCAAAGTGCAAATACGCGCTATACGTTTCGCTTCTATCTTTGGCGTCTAAATTTGATTCCTCGTTTAGGCGTTTGTTTTGTGATAGGGCGATGAAGCTTTGCTCTTTGCCTAGCGTTAAAACTGCGCTTGAGACGTCTTTGCCGATATCTTTTTTGTTAAATTTAAATACGCCTTCGTCGTTTGTGATGCCGCTTGCGATGAGATTGTTTTTAGTGGAGTAAATTTTGACGTCCGCGTTTGCGACTACTTCGTTTTTGCTCAAGCGGTTGGCAAACAAAAATACCTCGTCTTTTGAAACCTTCATGCTTAGGCCGATATCGGTTAGATAGACCGCTTTTTGTACGCTTTTATCTTTGTCGTAGTAGACCGTAACTAGATAAACTCCATCTCCGCCCTCGGCAAAGTCAAGCTTGATCTTGCTTTTTTGCATTTCGTTTTGAGCGCCGCCGATCTCGTAGTTTTTGCTAGCTACTTCCTCGGCGTAGTTATCCAAAGGAGTCTCGATGAAATTTAAAAAGTATCTTAAATTTTGCTCTTTTAGCTTCTCGACGACAACTTTAGCGGTGTTTGTGTTTACGCTTTTTATGCCGATCTCGCCCAGGCTAGACATATACGTGCCGCTATCGGTAAACTCCAAAAACGGCTTTAGATCGCCAAAAGCTACGTTAAATGAGGAGTTTTCTCGTAGCATCGAGTAGTCGTCGCCAAAGCCCTTATAGAAAGTGACTTTGTAGGTTGTCTGCGGTTTGAAGTCTTTACTGGTAATGTCGATATAGTAGTAGTAATACTCGCCGTCGGCGTCTTGGTGGCTAGTGTACTCCATTTCGCCAACTTCAAAGCTATTTACGCCCTCGACCTTGATAAATTTTTTAATATTGTCAGAATCTATCCAATCTTTAAGATAGAGTCTAGCCGCTAGTTTGCCGTTATCTAGGCTGATGCCTTCGACTTCGTTTAAAAACATAGTCTTGGCTTTTGGTTTATCGACGAAATTTTCATCTGGATTTGAGACTTTTTGCACTACTTCAAAATCGTCGGCCAAATTTATACCCGAAGTATTTTTGAGATTTTTTGAGATTGCAAATACTAAATTGTCGCCGCTTTCAAGTAACTTTATCTGAAAGCTTTTAGGCGTTTTGGCTACGATTTTATATTTGATGTTTTGCTTAGCCAAATTTTGCTTGTCGTAAATTTTAAAATTCGCGGCAAACTCATCCTCGCTAACCTCGTCGTTAAATATCGCTAAAAAGGTATCTCCGGAGTACTCGATCATATTTGATAGCACGAAATCTCCGCCGTAAAATTTAACCTTACTATCGCCTTTTTTGCACGAGTAACTTATGCCTTTTGCAAGAGGCTTTTTAGGGTAAAATAAAATCGAGTCTGATCCGTACTCAAAGGCTCCCGTTATCTCGGGCGAACACTCGATTATTTTTTTGTGTGTGACCTTGCCGATGAGAGACTGTTCGTTTTGGGCATATTTGACGCCAATGCTTACCGAGCCATCGTCTAATGCTCTGCTTGAACCGTCAAGTGTAAAGGCGCTTAAATTTGCTACCAAGATGCAGCTTAGGCTTAAGCCGACTAGCTTTAAACGCATTAAAACCTCCTTATTTCGATATTGATTTCGCTTAAATTCGAATTTTCGTCTAGACATCCGAGCTTGTGTTTGCCTTGTGTTAAATTTAAGGTATTTTCGCTCGCGTTGTTTACTTTTTCCCACTCGTTTTCGTCGATCTTGAGATATATCTCATCGCCGATATAAGCGTAGCATTTTAGCATAACTTTAGTTAAATTTTCATCGCTTAGCAGAATTTGATTATTTGACGGCGTTGCAACGAGAGGTTTATAGCTTTTAAATTTATAGTAACAAGGACTCTCTTTGATATCTTCTTGAGTGATCGCGCCGTTTTTTAGTAAAAATCCTACCTCATCGCCTCTGATACTCTCGCAGATATCTTTTAGTGCAACGCCCTCTATCTGCCAGTCGTCCTCCTCGTCTCTACACTCTTTAAATTTAAACGCATCAAGGCATGTTTTTTTGCTCTCAATGCCGCCTGGCGCGCTCATGAAAGACAATTTTTGCTTTTGAGCTAGCAGCTTAAAGACGTCAAAAACCGTGCGCGAAGCGTCGCTAAATCCGCTTAAATTTTGCGTCTTTTTGCCGTTAAAGTTACCAAACCAAACAGCGACCGTGTAGTCGCTATTTACGCCGATCGTATAGATATCGCGCGAGCCGTAGCTGGTGCCGGTTTTAAAGGCGATTTGAGGCGTGTCTTTTGCGTATTGCCACGCGACGCCTAGATAGCTTCTTGACGCGCTTGAGAGCATTTTTGAGGTTAGATACGCGCTTTGCGGGCTGATTAGCCGTCCGTAGCCTAGTATCGTCTTGCCGGCCGCTTCCAGCGGTTTTAGCTCGCCGCCGTTTGCGTAGATCGTGTAGAGGTGGGCTAAGCTTAGCAGGCTCATCTCCGCACTTCCAAGCGCGATACTGTCGGCGTAAAATTCCTTTGAATAACTCACTAAATGCACGCGAGAAAGCAGCTCGTAAAGAGATTTTTCGCCTAATTTGTTGTTTAGGCTAACGGCCGGGATATTTAGGCTAAGTGCCAGCGCCTCGGTCGCTGAGATGATACCAAAAAACTTGCTGTCGTAGTTTTTAGGCGCGTACTCTCCGAGGAAAATTTCTGTATCTATCATCTGGCTTTTTGGCGTGATGAAGCCCTCGTCGAGTCCTAGCGAAAATATAAACGGCTTTAGCGTCGAGCCCACGTTTCTACTCATCGTTACGCCGTCGTTTTGCCCCTGCGGAGCGTACCAGTCGTGCGAGCCCACGTATGCCGCTACACTCATATTTTTGTTGTCGATTATTATTCCCGCTGCGCTGTAGGCGTCTTTTGATTTTAGCGAGGTAGCCGTATTTTTTAGCGCGTTTTCTAGTAAAATTTGCAAATTTAGATCCAAATTTGAGTGCGTAACGCCGTTTTTTAGAGCTTGCGCGGCGTAGTGCCTGGCCTTATAAACGGCGTCGTAGCGTTTGTTTTTAAACGGCTCTCTTTGCGCCCTTTGAAATGCGCTTTGATCTATCACGCCCGCTTTATAAAGCAGCTTTGCGACGCGGTTTTTTAGCGCGTTGATGTTTGATTTTTTATCTAGGCGGTTGGCGTTTGGATTTTTTGGGATCGTGCTTAAAAGCGCGCACTCGGCGATACTAAGCTCGCTTAAATCTTTACCGAAATAAAACCTCGCCGCAGCCGCCGCACCCTCGATATTTCCGCCGTAGGGAGCGAGATTAAAGTAAAAATTTAAAATCTCGTCCTTGCTATAGTGCCACTCAAGCTGAAGCGCGGTAAAGATCTCTTTAAATTTGTTCGCGTAGGTGCGCTCCTCCCGCTTCATCATGCGTGCGACTTGCATCGTGATAGTGGAGGCGCCGATACGGTTTTTGTGCGTGAGGTTGTGCGCGGCCGCGCGGATCATGGCAAAGGGATTTACGCCGATGTGATAGTAGAAAAATTTGTCTTCAAACAAAAGAACGCTATCTTTTAACGTCTGCGGTATGTTTTTAGCCTCAAATCTCCAAATTTCGTCGCTGCTCGGCCGAAGGGCGACGATACGGCCGTTTTTATCAAAAAGTATGAACGAATTTTCCCGCTTTAGCGCTTTGACGTCGAGCGGATAGGCAAAGTCAAGCGCCAAAAAAGCTACAAAGCAAAGCAGGGCAAAGGCGGCGGTAAATTTGACAAATTTAGCTAAAACTCTTTTCATTTCGCGATTATATCGAATTTACGCGTAAAATCTCGAAAGATTAAATTTATGATAATTGATATATAATTTCAAATACTAATTTAAGTAAAGGAGATAAAGACATGGAATATAGAATAGAAAAAGACACGATGGGTGAGGTGAAAGTTCCGAATGAGAAATATTGGGGAGCGCAGACGCAGCGCAGCCATGAAAATTTCGAGATCGGAGTGGGACTGGAGACGATGCCAAGAGAGGTCATAGAGGGTTTTGCCTATCTAAAAAAGGCGTGCGCGCTTGTTAATCGCAAGCTAGGCCGCCTAGACGAGCCTCGCACCGAGGCAATAGCGCAGGCGTGCGATGAAATTTTAAACGGCAAGCTGGACGGAAATTTTCCTCTAGTCGTGTGGCAGACGGGCTCGGGCACGCAGTCGAATATGAATTTAAACGAGGTCGTCTCAAACCGCGCGATGGAGATTTTGGGGCTAAATTTCCGCGATAAGGCGGCGCTGGACGTTAAAGACGCAAAATTCGTGCATCCAAACGATCACGTAAATAAAGGTCAGAGCTCAAACGACACCTATCCTACGGCGATGCGAATAGCTTTTGTGCTAGAGCTTCAAAAAAAGCTACTGCCCGCGATCGAAAAATTAGAAGCGACGCTGGATAAAAAGACCGCCGAGTTTGCGCGGATCGTAAAAATCGGCCGCACTCACCTACAAGACGCCACGCCGCTCACGCTCGGGCAGGAATTTAGCGGCTACGCGCATATGCTAAAGGCGAGTAAGGCGCAGATCCTAGCTACCGTGCCGTTTTTGCAGGAGCTTGCCATCGGCGGTACGGCGGTCGGCACCGGGCTAAACTCGCACCCGAAATTTAGCGAGATGGTAAGCGACGAGCTAAATGCGCTAACGGGCACGGCGTTTAAATTTAAATCCCATCCAAATAAATTTCACGGCCTAACGAGCCACGACGCGGAGGTATTTTTAAGCGGCGCGCTAAACGGCCTGGCGGCAAATTTGATGAAGATCGCAAACGACGTGCGCTGGCTGGCAAGCGGGCCTAGGTGCGGTATCGGCGAGATAAACATCCCCGAAAACGAGCCGGGAAGCTCGATAATGCCGGGTAAGGTAAATCCGACGCAGTGCGAAGCCGTCACGATGGTAGCGGCGCAAGTAATGGGCAACCACGTCGCGATTTCCGTCGCCGCAAGCCAAGGAAACTTCGAGCTAAACGTCTTTAAGCCGGTGCTTACGTACAACCTCATCCAAAGCATCCGCCTGCTAAGCGACGCGATGAACAGCTTCGATAAACACTGCGCTTGCGGTATCACGGCAAACGAGGCTAAAATCGACAAGCTACTGCACGAGAGCCTGATGCTCGTAACCGCGCTAAATCCGCACATCGGCTATGCAAATGCCGCCAAGATCGCGAAAACCGCGCATCATAACGGCACGACGCTGCGCGAGGAGGCGATAAAATCAGGCATACTGACCGCCGAGGAATTTGACGAGTGGGTGGTGCCTGAGGATATGATCGCGCCGAAGGAGTAAATTTGGTTGCTTGACTTTTTGGGCTCGGTGAGATTTGGGCGATTTTGCCGAGCCTAAGTAAAATCCGTAAATTTAAGAGCGAGATTTTACGGTTGCGCCTTAAATTTTACTCAAATTTGCCGATATACTTTTAAATTTAAAGGCGCGGCGATGGATGTAAAACTAAACATAAATTTAAACTCAAATTTGATGAATTTAGGTAAAAGTGGCTCAGCGGTCGTGGCAAATTTAAGCGCTGGCACGCTAAATTTGAAAAATGAAAATCCACAAAGCGGCGATAAGGTCAATATTTTACGTGACGCGTCAAATTTGGCGATCGGCGCAAACGAGGGCGAAAGTAGCGCCGATATCCTAAAAAAGCAGCTAGAAAAACTTCAAAAACGGCTAAAAGAGCTTGAAGCGGCGATAAAGCGGGTAAATGCCAGCAAAAATCCGTACGCAAAAGATATGGCGGCCTCGCTCGAGACGCAAAAGGGAGCGGTTTTTGCGCAGATAATGCAAATAAGCGCGCGAATTTTAGAGATGCAAGTCGGCCAGAGCAAAATTTGACGCCGTAAATTTTCCGTTCGCTAGAGTCAAATTTAAGTAGCGTAAATTTGCTTTTCAAATTTTAAAAACAAAAATCTTGAAGCCTTAAACCTAATTAAGAAATAGGGCGATTTTGATTTTAAAATATCAAAATGCAAAAAATAATTTGTTAAATTTATTTTTTTATACTTTAATTATTTTTAGGACTCTTCTCACAAAAATAACACTAAAATAATAATATACTTAATCATAAAAACTAATACTTTTACTAAATATAGAATTTTAATGTTTAGTTGTAATATTTCAATATTTAAAGCTATTTGATAATAATTAAAAACGAATTTATGCCGTTGTTAAATATGCTAAAAATACACATTTTACCCCAAGGAGAGAGCATGAGAGATGACGTCCTAGTTAGGATAAACGAGAGGCTTAACGTGCTTGCCGCGCTTCCGACTCTAAAAAACGGATCGATCGGTGAAGCTTTGAAGAAAAGCGGATTTAGCAGGCGCGATTTTATGAAATGGGCCGGCGCGATGACGGCGTTTATGGCGTTGCCTGCGTCGATGACGCCAACCGTGGCTAGAGCCGCCGAGCTTAGCGATAGATTGCCCGTGATATGGCTACATATGGCCGAGTGCACCGGATGCAGCGAGAGCTTGCTTCGCACAGATGCGCCGAGTATAGATAGCTTGATTTTTGACTACATCAGCCTCGAGTATCACGAAACCGTGATGGCTGCGGCAGGCTGGCAGGCCGAGGAAAACCTAGAAAGCGCAATCGAAAAATACAAAGACAGATACATCCTGTTAGTCGAGGGCGGCATACCTACGGGCGATACGGAAAACTATCTAACCGTCGGTCCTTTAGGTCTTAGCGGACTTCATCACGCAAAGCATGCGAGCGAAAACGCCGCGGCGATATTTGCCATCGGTACCTGTTCGAGCTTTGGCGGTATACAAGCTGCAAAGCCAAATCCGTCAAATTCCGTCGGTCTATCAAAAGTAACTTCAAAACCGGTCATAAATGTCCCGGGCTGTCCTCCGAGCGAGAAAAATATCGTGGGCAACGTCCTTCACTACATACTTTTCGGTACTTTACCCGCACTTGACGTATTTAACCGTCCAAAGTGGGCTTACGGGCTTAGGATCCACGATCTTTGCGAAAGACGCGGTAGGTTTGACGCGGGTGAGTTTGTGCAGACCTTTGGCGACGAGGGCGCAAAAAACGGCTATTGCCTCTACAAAGTCGGCTGTAAAGGCCCATATACGTTTAATAACTGCTCTCGCGAGAGATTTAACCAGCACACTAGCTGGCCGGTGCAGGCGGGTCACGGCTGCATAGGTTGCTCGGAGCCTGATTTTTGGGATACGATGGGGCCTTTTGAGGAGCCGATGGCAGATAGGCTGTTTAACACCGTTTTAGGCCTAGGCGCCGATAATGTCAGCGATAAAATCGGCATCGGAGTGCTGGCGCTCGCAGGTATCGGTATAGCAGCGCACGCCGCGATAAGCATTTTTGCTAAAGACAAAGAGGAGGCGTAAAAATGAGCGAGCAAAGAATAGTAATAGACCCGATAACCAGGATAGAAGGCCACCTGCGCATAGAAGTCGTCGTAGATGAAAATAACGTAGTTAAAGAAGCCTACTCGGGCTCGACGCTTTGGCGCGGCATAGAGCAGGTCGTAAAGGGGCGCGATCCGAGGGATGCGGGATTTTTCATGCAGAGGATTTGCGGAGTTTGTACGTTTTCGCACTACCGCGCGGGCATCATGGCCGTCGAGAACGCGCTAGGCATCGTCCCTCCGCTAAACGCTCAGCTAACGCGCACGCTGATGAACAACGCCCTTTATATGCACGATCACGTAGTGCATTTTTATCAGCTTCACGGCCTTGACTGGACGGACGTGGTTTCGGCTCTAAGCGCGGACGTACGCAAGGCTAGCGACGAGGCGTTTAAATACTGCGATACACCTTATGCGACCGGCGCAGATAAGCTAAAAGAGGTAAAAGAGCGCGTCGAAGCCTTTGTGAAAAAGGGAAATTTAGGACCTTTTGCCAACGCCTACTGGGGACATCCGACCTATAAATTTACGCCGGAGCAAAATTTGATCGTGCTTTCGCACTATTTAGAGTGCCTAAGGATACAAAGAACGGTAGCGCAGATGATGGCGATATTTGGATCCAAAAACCCGCACCCGCAAAGCCTAACCGTAGGCGGCGTGACCTGCGTCATGGACCTACTTGATCCTGCAAGACTGGGCGAATACCTAACCAAATTTCATGAAACGGCCGATTTTATTAACAGGGCATATTATCCAGATCTCGTCATGGCTGCCAAAGCCTACGGTAGCGAGCCTAGCGTGCTAAAAGACATCGGCGTGTCAAATTTGTTCGCTTATGACGAGTTTTTAGTCGGTAGAAACGAGTATCTGATCCAGGGCGGTGCTATCCTAAACGGCGATATCAGCAAGGTTTACGAAGTGAACGGCGATAAGATCACCGAGGAAGCCACTCGCGCATGGTATAAAAACCCGGCCCCGCTGCATCCGTATGACGGCGAAACTGAGCCAAACTACACCGGCCTAAAAGATATGAAAACTTTAGACGGTTACGGCAAAGAGGTGGATACTAAAGTCTTTGACGAAAAAGGCAAATATAGCTGGATCAAAGCTCCTCGTTATGAGGGCAAACCTATGCAGGTGGGCCCGGTAGCTAGCATCGTGATAAACTACGCCAAAGGCAACGAGCGCGTGGTAAAGATCGTAGATAAATTTTTAAAAGACACGGGGCTTCCGCTCGAGGCGGTATTTTCTACGCTGGGTAGAACCGCAACCAGGATGCTAGAGGCCAAACTAGTAGCCGATCACGGACTAACCGCCTTTAATAGCTTAGTAGAAAATCTAAAAACCGATCAAGAAACCTGCGCGAAGTACGTCATAGATAACGGCAAAGAGTATAAGGGAAATTTCCAAGGTAATGCCCCTCGCGGAGCGCTCAGCCACTGGTGCCGTATAAAGGGCGGCGTGATAACCAACTGGCAAGCCGTCGTGCCTAGTACGTGGAACGCCTCGCCAAAAGACGCCTCAAACGTACGTGGAAGCTACGAGGAGTGCCTCATCGGGCTAAAGATCGCCGATCTAACCAAGCCTCTTGAGATCATACGCAAGATCCACTCGTACGATCCTTGTATCGCATGCGCCGTGCACGTGATGGATGCGCGCGGCAAGCGGCTAGGCGAATACAAAATCAACCCGAATTTGTGAAAGGAGCGACTATGAGCGAGCATAAATTTGACTGCAAAAGCGAGTATGAATTTTCCATCGGGCTTAGAGCGACGCACTGGATCAGGTTTTTTGCCATCACATTTTTAGTCGTGAGCGGATACTATATATCGTATGTTTTTGTTAGCCCCGAGGTCGCGACCGAGCCGGTGCTGTTTATGAACGCCAAGTTGCGCGCGGCTCATCAGATCGCGGGATTTATCTTGATAGCGTGCTTTATTTTCAAGCTCTACCTATTTATATTTGATAAATACAGCCGTAAAGAGGTCGTTAGTATCGTCGATTTTTTTAATCCCAAAGTCTGGATAGCGCAGATAAAATACTACCTGTTTTTAGGCCCGCACCCGCATCTAAGGGGCGTTTATAACCCGCTTCAGTTTGCGTCGTATTTTTTCTTTTATCTGGTGCTTTTTCTGATCTGCCTAACGGGCCTCGTGCTCTATGTCCACGTCTATCACGAGGGACTTGGCGGGCTACTTTACGAGCCGATGAGGCAGTGCGAGGAGCTCATGGGCGGGCTGGCAAACGTCCGCACGATACACCGCATATGCATGTGGATTATCATGGTTTTTGTCGTAGCGCACGTGTATATGGCAGTATTTAACGCTGTAAAAGGCAAAAACGGAGCTATGGACGCCATCGTAAGCGGCTATAAATTCGTAAAAGACGAGCACTGATGCGCGTTTTGGTGCTAGGTATCGGCAACGTGATGTTTGGCGACGAGGGCGTGGGGGTGCATTTTGTCAAAATGATGGATCGAAACTACAAATTTAGCCCTAAAAACGGGGATAAATTTGACTCGTCAAATTTGAGCGGTAAATTTCGCTCGTCAAATTTGGACGTCGCAAACTCAAATTTAAGTAGCGATCTCGCTCGTAGCGACGGCTCTAAATTTAACGCAGACGGCGCAAATTTGGAGCTAAAATTTATTGACGGCGGTACGCTAGCCATGGCGCTCACGCCCGTTATTGCTTGGGCGGATGCTTTGATAGTTGCCGACTGCATCAGCGCCGAGGGCGGCGAGACGGGGGACGTGTACTTTTTCGGTTACGAGCAGATGCCGCCCGCCGTCTCGTGGAACGGCTCCGCGCACGAGGTCGAGATGCTAGAGACCTTGCGGCTCATGGAGCTTGCGGGCGATTTGCCGCGGACGAAAATTTTAGGTATCGTGCCAAAGCGTATCGAGCCTATGAGCTTTGAGCTCTCCGCGCAGGCGCAAGAGGGGGCAAATTTGATGGAAAAGACGCTTTTAAACGAGCTTTCGCAGCTTGGATTTAACTACGAAAAGATCGCAAATTTTAGCGTCTCCGATATCGCTTTAGAGTTTTCAAAAAAGGGCGCGATATGATTTTAGCTTACGAGTTTGACTGTGCGAGCGAAAATTTTGCATTTTTTCTTAAATTTTACGCGCAAAAAAGCGGGTTAAATTTTAACCTTAAAAAGGAGCATGATTTAACGACGCTTTATACTGAAGGCTCGCAAGAGGAGCTTTTGGCGTTTTCTGATTTGCTCTCTAGCGCGCTTCCTCACAGCGTGTTTTTGCGAGGTTCAAAGGTTTGCGCGAGCGAAAATTTGCCCCAAGGCGAAGCAAACGAGCCCGTAAATACTTTCTCAAATATCACGCCAAGCGTCGTTAGCGCCTATCTAAAGGGTGAGCTAAAAGAGTGCGAAAACAGCGTTTTTAGCGACATTTGCGTTTTTGTGGATGGCAAATTTACGCCTGTTACGAAGGCAAATTTTAACGAGCTTTTGGAGTTTGCTTTTAAAAATTTATGCGCGGGCGAAAGCGTTAAATTTAAAGATATTAGCGGCGAATTTGAAGCGTCAAATTTTACTGAACTAAATGAAAATTTTAATCTTTTAATGCCGACGAATCTTAAAAATTTACCTAAAATTTTTATCGCAAATGAAGCTGAGCAGGTTGCCCTAGCAAGCTACGAAAAACCAGTCGTTACGCTAAAAACGACGGCCATTTACCGCGGCAATCACCCGAGCTCGCCTAGATTTTTTGACGCCTGCGCGGCTAGAGACATTTTCATCTACGCGCTTTGCGACAAGCTTTCTAAAGCGGGCGTAAATTTTATTGCGTTAAAGGCGCAAAAGCCGCCGTTTAAGGCCGTAGTGCTTGAAAACGGATATATTTTTAGCGGCTCTAGGATTTATTATGCGCGCTCAAATTTGAGCCAGATAGAGGGCGCTGCGGATAAAAATCTAGCCGCTTTTAATCTCGCAAAAAAAGAATTTGACGCAGACGGCGGGATAGCTAGGATATTTTTAAGCAGGTTTAAAGACGATGAAGTTAAAATTTACCCCAAATTTGATGATTTTAACGTCTTAAATTTCGCCTTGCCTGCGAGCTTTGAAGAGCTTTACGCGCAGATAAAGCGCGAGGAGGGCGGCGAGAGATTGCTTCAAAATTATGGCGAAAACTTTAGCTTGCCGCGCGGCGAGCTTGGCGTACAAAACGGCTTTTTTGGGCTATTTTGTATGGCTGGAGCGCTGCTTGGATTTGATAGCGATGCGCAAAAAGCGGGAGAGATTTTGCTGCAAAACGCGAGCGATTTTAACGGCGCAAAAGGGCCTAGGCTCGATTTTAAAATGCTAAACAAAACGCATTTTGACGTCGTTAAATTTGCCAGAAGCGGCATGAGCTTTAGGCTAGCTGGCGTCGATGCTAGGCTGCTTAGCTACGGATACGCCGAGTCGCTGGCGTATTTTTTGAGCGATTTTGCAGACTCGCTAAAGCAGGATTTTGGCGTGCAAAACGCGCTGCTTTGCGGCTCGCTTTTTGAGAACAAGACGCTTGCAAATTTGACGTTAAAGCATCTAAAAACAGGTTTAAACGCCAAATTTAGCAAAGAGTTTTTGATTGAAGAGATGTTTTAAATATGAAATTTCAGGCCTTGTTCAAGGTGTGGGTTTTCGCCCTTTTGTTTATAATCTAGCCCTTAAATTCGGCCTAGCAGGCGAAATTTATAACGACGACGAGGGCGTAAAACTAACGCTTTGCGGCTCACACGAGCAGATAGAAGAGTTTGAAAAAGCTCTGTATGAGGAGCTGCCAAGCCTCGCTCGTATCGACGAGATGCGAAAAACCGAGCTAGCGGACGTAAAATTTGATGACTTTCAGATAGTCGCCTCAAAATCAGCCAAAAAACACGCGCCTATCTTGCCTGATTTTGCCCTCTGCGCAGACTGCGAGCGCGAGTTTCACGATCCCGCAGACCCGAGGTATCATTATCCTTTTATCAACTGCACCAACTGCGGCCCGAGGTTTTCTATCATCAAGTCCCTGCCTTACGACCGCGCAAACACGACGATGAACGCGTTTAAGATGTGCGAATTTTGCGAGGGCGAATACAAAAATCCGCTAAATCGCCGCTATCACGCCCAGCCCGTTTCATGCCCAAACTGCGGGCCTAGGCTTGCCTTAAAAGACAAATTCGGGCGGGTTTTAGCGCAGGATAATGAAAGCGCAAAGCAGGCCGCGTATCTCATAAACGAGGGTAAAATTTTAGCCGTCAAAGGGCTTGGCGGATTTCATCTGATGTGCCGCCTAGATGAGGATACGGTAGGGCTGCTAAGAGAGCGCAAAAAGCGGCCTAAAAAGCCATTTGCCGTGATGTGTAAAGACCTAGCGCGCGCTAAAAAATACGCTCAAATTTCGCCCGAAGAACAGCGTCTTTTAAGCTCGAATTTAAAACCGATCGTCGTTTTGCAAAGCTTGCCTGGCGCGCCGGTTCCCTCAAATTTAGCGCCGGGACTCAATAAAATCGGCATATTTTTGCCATACACGGGCGTTCATCTTTTGCTTTTTGAGTACCTAGAGGGCGACGTTATCGCCACCTCGGCCAACGTCTCTGGCGAGCCCATCATCTATGGCGAAAAAGACCTGCGAGAAAAGCTGGGCGGCGTGATAGATTTTTATCTGGATAACGACCGAGAGATCCACTCGCCAAGCGATGATAGTATCGCGTTTGTGGCAGACGGCGAGCCCATTTTTATCCGAACTAGCCGCGGCTTGCATCCCAAATTTATCCGCACGAAATTTAAGAGCGAAAAGACCGTTTTAGCCGTCGGAGCCGAGCTAAAAAATCAGTTTGCGATCTTTAAAGACGGCGAGCTGATGATAAGCCCGTATATCGGCGATCTAAAAAACGTCGCGACCTATGAGCGGTTTTGCGCACTAATCAAGCTTTTTAGCGAGATTTACGAGCTAAAATTTGACGAGATCGTAGCCGACTTGCATCCGCATTTTTTAAATTTGAAATGGGCGCGCGAGTATGCCGCGAATTTTGGCTCAAAAATCACGCAGATTCAGCATCATCACGCACACTTGCTTTCGGTGATTTTAGAAAACGATCTGGACGCAAATCGCGAGTATCTGGGCTTTTGCTTTGACGGCACGGGATACGGCGCGGATGGGAGCGTCTGGGGCGGAGAGATCCTAAAAGTGCGCGGCAAAGAGTACGAGCGGGTTTGTAAATTTGATGAAATTTTGCTAATCGGCGGCGAAGCTAGCGTAAAAAATATCTGGCAGATTGCTTATGCCGCGATTTTAAAATATGATTTGGAGTGCGAGGCGGAGGCGTTTTTGGCCAAATTTGAGCCAGCCAAGCTAAAAAATCTAAAAATCCTGCACGAAAAGCAAATAAATTGCGTCAAAACCAGCTCGCTTGGGCGCATTTTCGATGCGTTTGCGGCCGTGATCCTAGGGCTTGATAGCATCAGCTACGAGGGTGAGGCGGGAATGAGCTTAGAAGCGCTCTACGACGCAAATTTAGACGCTTGCTATGAGTTTGAGATTAGAAGTGACAAAATTTGCTTTAAAGAAGCCTTTAAAAGAGCTTTAAAAGACGATGCTAAAACAGCTGCGACGGGCTTTATAAAAGGGCTGGCAAAGCTCGTAACAGACGTAGCTTGCGCGCAGGCAAACGACATCTTGCTCGCAGGCGGAGTCTTTCAAAATAAAGCCTTGCTTGAAAATGTAATTTTAATTCTTAAGCAAAAAGGTAAAAAGTATTACATAAATAAGAACTTTTCGTCAAACGACTCTTCGGTAGCTATCGGTCAGATCGCGCTTACATTAATTTAAATTAAAGTTTTCTGATGTATAATATTTAATAATTTCTTTAAGGAGGCAGCGATGGAAAACATCATAAGATTCAGCGTCTCATTGCCTAAGCAGTTATTAGACGAACTCGACAATAAAATAGGCGCTCAGGGCTATGCTTCAAGAAGCGAATTTACTCGCGATCTGATTAGGGAAAAAATAGTAAATGACAGCTGGAAGGATGCCGACGAAGATCTCATCGGCGTTTTGACGCTCATTTATTTGCACCACCAAAACGACCTCGTCGTGAAAATGATGGACATCGAACACCAGGCAAATTTGCACATCGCCTGCACGACTCACGTCCACATAGATCACGACAACTGCCTCGAGACTCTGATACTGCGCGGTAAAGCGGGAGCTATCGAGAAATTTTCCGAAAAAATGGGCGGACTAAAAGGGGTTAAATTTTCAAAACTAACCAAGGCCGCCGTCCCACACTCGTAACGCTTAAAATGCGGGCAAGCTTGATAAGCCATATCAAATTTGCCCGCAAAAGTCTCTCTTTTATCACGCATTTATCTCTTTAACGCTAAAATTATCAGGATTCATCACTATTTTTATTTCAAGGTTAAATTTGAAACATATCTCTTTTAAAAATTTCGTCCAAAACGAGGCTAGTTCGGGTATTTTGCTCATACTTGCCGCGATTTTTGCGATGATATTTCAAAACGGCTTTTTAAGCGAATTTTACAACTCCTTTTTGCGCATAAATATGGGCGTGGTTTTTGGCGAATTTAGCCTGCAAAAGCCGCTTATTTTGTGGGTAAACGACGGGCTCATGGCGGTTTTTTTCTTTCTTTTGGGGCTTGAGCTAAAGCGCGAGATAGTCGAGGGCGAGATGCGAAATCCCGCTCAGATCGTGCTACCTATCGTAGGTGCGGCAGGCGGTATCGTCATGCCCGCGCTCGTTTTTTACGCGTTTAACCACGCCGATGCTTTCGCGCTAAAAGGCTGGGCTATCCCGACTGCGACGGATACGGCGTTTGCGCTGGGGCTTATAATGATCCTTGGTAAAAGAGTGCCGGCGAGTCTTAAAATTTTTCTCGTGACGCTCTCTATCATCGACGACGTTTGCGCGATTTTGATAATGGCGATATTTTACAGCGGACATCTATCTGCTGTATCGTTTATGGTTGCCGGAGCGGCTACTTTGGGGCTTTTAGCCTTAAATTTAGCCGGCGTAAATAAAAAAGCCTGCTACATGATTTTGGGCATTATCCTTTGGGTGAGCGTGCTAAAATCAGGCGTGCACGCGACGCTAGCGGGCGTCGTGGCGGCATTTTTCATACCGCTTAAGGCAAAAGACGGCGAGGGCTCGATGCTAAAACAGATCGAGTACGACTTGCACGGTTACGTCGCCTTTTTCGTGCTGCCGGTGTTTGCCTTTGTAAACGCTGGTATCTCGCTAAAAGGCATCGGACTGGAGCAGATTTTCCACCCCGTGTCGCTAGGCGTCATACTGGGGCTGTTTGCGGGCAAGCAGCTTGGGGTATTTGGATTTTGCTTTCTTGCGATCAAATTTAAGCTAGCAAAGCTACCAAAATACTGCAACCTTGCGCAGTTTTACGGCCTTTGCTTGCTTACCGGTATCGGCTTTACGATGAGTCTTTTTATAAATTCGCTTTCCTATCACGACACCTATGAGTTTGCATACGCCGATAAGCTAGCCGTGCTAATCGCATCGGTGATCTCGGGTGCGGCGGGCTATGCGGTGCTCTACTGGGCAGGGCGACACAGGATAATGAAATGCGTGGAGTAGAAAAATGATGATATTTCATAAAAATTTTCTCGCGGACGAGCTTACGAAATGGCGAGAGGACGGGCTAATAAGCGACGAGGCGGCGCGCAAGATAGCTGCTAGATACGATATAGATTTATCGGGCGCAAACGAGCGGCGAAGCTTTATATTAAAGCTCGTAGCATATTTGTTTTTGGCGCTTTCGCTATTTACGCTTGTAGGCGCAAACTGGGAGGAGCTGCCGCGCGCTGTGAGGCTAATCATAGTACTTGGCATACTCGCGGCGGTAAATTTTAGCGGAGTTTTGGCGCAAAAAAACGGTAAAGAGACGCAGGCTACGACGCTGTTTTTCCTGGGTAACTTCTGCTACGGCGCGGCGATCGTTTTAGTCGCGCAAATTTACCATCTAGGCGAGCATATGCCAAACGGCGTGCTGCTGTGGGCGGTCGGAGCTTTGGCGCTCGGACTTGCTACGCGCAAATCCATCATCACGCTTCAGGCTCTTATTTTAGGGCTTGTTTGGTTTTTGATGGAGTTTGAGTTTAGCGGCGTTTCGCACGGATTTTTGCTATTTATCGTAGCTTCGGCTGCGGTGCTTTGGCGCGACGATTCGCGGCTGCTTACGGGCGCGCTTTTTGCTAGCGTGTTTACTTATATCGTATCTTTCGTGCTTTACGAGCGGTATTTTATGACGGATTTGCGCGTGGACGACGCGTTTTACGGCGTTCATTTTTTTGCGCTTAGCTACTGCTTGCTAGCCGTTTGCGCTTCGTTTTTGCTTGAGAGGGTGGGTAAATTTGAACTCGCGTTTTATCTCAAAACCGTCGGCATCGTCTGCGGCGCTGGCATCTTGTGTTTTGATATGTCGCTTTACGAGGACTTGCATTTTTCGCGTCCGTGGTCTTACGGCGCCCAGAATTACGAAAATGTTTTAAACGGCGTTACATTTTTAAAAAGCGTGTTTGGAGCGTTGTTTACGGCTTTTTGCGCGGCCTCTTTGGGACTTGCGTTTTACTTTAAAAAATATGCCGCCGCAACAGTCGGAGCGCTTTTACTGGCGCTACCGTTTATCTTAGACGCGTTTGCGGGCTACGAGGAGGGCGTGTTTTCGCTCATCGGCGTTTGCGTCGCAGTCACTCTTATAAAGCAAAATAATATGAAATTTGGCATCGCGCTCATCTTTTGGGTGGCGTTTGTGCGATATGTCGATCTAGTTGGTGATTACGTCAGTGCTAGCGCGCTGTTTTTGGTATTTGCGCTGGTGGTGCTCGGGGTATCTAGGATCTCTAAAAAAAGGAGCGCGAGATGAAACTAAAGCTGATTTTTGCCGCCGCGGTATTTCAAATTTTAGCCGTGATCGCGATGCTTGCGTATGCGTATGCGCCGATATATTTTGGCAAAGAGATCTTGCTGCAAACTACTCTTTACGATCCGCGCGATATGCTTCGAGGCGATTACGTGCGCCTTAGCTACGGCTTTGCGGGCGTTTACGAGCTGGACAAAAGAGACTCAAATTTGAGCAAAAGGCAGCAGCTGCACGGTAGTAAAATTTACGCTATCTTAAAGCAGGACAAAGACGGCAGGTATAAATTTGACCAATATAGCTTCGAGCGGCCTAGCGGCGGGACGTTTTTAGCGGGCAGAGTTGATTATAATACCGCAAATTTCGGTATAGAGGCCTTTTTCATGCCACCTAAAAAGGCGCAGCAGATGGAGCGAGATATGATGGAGTTTAACGCCACCGCCGTAATTAGCGTGATGGATAACGGCAAAGCTCGCATCAAAGATATCGTGCTAGAAAAATCAAACGCGGGCGAGTCTAGCAAGCATTAAATTTATCGGCAAAGAGGAGCTAAATTTGATTTGGTTTATCTGAACTCAAATTTAGCCTAGTGCTTCAAATTTAACGCGGCTTAAATTTGAGTCAAATTTGACCCACCTCGCCGCTACCGTAAAAATCTCAAAATATAAATAAAATGCAACGAAATAATATCCGCAAGGTATGAAACTAAAGCGAGATTTTAACATCTAAGAGTATAATAACCCCAAAAAATCGCTAAGGAGAAACAAAATGTGTAAAGATTGCGGATGCTCGCTGGGTGGGCACGACCACACCCACACTCATGCTGACGGCACGACTCACTCGCACGCTCACGATCACGGCGCCGAACACGGACACGGCGCGGCTCACGAGCATAGCCACGGCCACGCGCACCCTGCGCTAAACGAGAGCAAAACGGTCGAAGTTATAACGAAAATTTTATCCCAAAACGACGAAGAGGCCGCGCACAACCGCGCTCACTTGGACGAGCACGGGATTTTATGCATAAATCTCATGAGCAGCCCCGGCAGCGGCAAAACAACGCTACTAGAAGCCACGATAAAAAGCGGTAAATTTAAAATCGGCGTCGTCGAGGGCGATCTAGAAACCAACCAAGACGCCGACCGCATTATAAAAGCTGGCGGCAAAGCCCACCAAATCACGACCGGGCAGGCATGTCATCTCGATGCCTTTATGGTGCACGAGGGGCTTCATCATCTGCCACTAGAGGGCCTTGATATAGTTTTCGTTGAAAACGTCGGCAACCTCGTTTGCCCGGCTAGCTACGACGTGGGCTCGCACTTTAACGTCGTGCTGCTATCAGTACCTGAAGGCGACGACAAGGTAGCTAAATACCCCGTGATGTTTCGCGCCGCCGATCTCATCGTGATAACCAAAACTTCGCTGTTGCCGCATTTTGAATTTGACGTGAAAAAAGTCGTCAAAGAGGCTCGCAAGCTAAATCCGAAGGTTGATGTAATCGAGCTAGACGCAAAAACGGGCGAAGGTATGGAGAAGTGGCTAAATTTCTTAAAATTTAAAAAAGAGCTTAGATAATGTGCCTCTCAATCCCTTCAAAAGTGGTCTCAATCGACGAAGATAACGTCGCTACCGTCGAGACGCTAGGCGTGAGTCGCCGCGTGAGCCTCGATCTCATCGCCGAGCCCGTAGCCGTGGGCGAATACGTACTCATCCACGTCGGCTACGCGATGGAAAAAATCGATACGAAATTTGCACTAGAGAGTATCGAAATCTACCGCCAAATCGCCAAAGATATGCAAAGCGGCGAGATCAGCGCGGACGAGGGCGACGCGGGACTAAGCGCCATGCAAGCGGCGGCAAATGAGCCAAACGCAAAGGAAAAAGCGTGAATCTAATCAATGATTTTCGCGATAAAGAGCTTATTTTAGCGCTTTCAAAACTCATAAAAAAAGAGAGCGTAAAACCGCTAAATATCATGGAAATTTGCGGGGGACATACGCACTCGATCATGAAATTTGGCCTACCTCAGCTAGTGGGCGAGCATATAAATTTCGTCCACGGCCCCGGCTGTCCCGTATGCGTGATGCCAAGGAGCCGCATAGATGAGGCGATAAAGCTAGCCCAGATGCCAGGCACCATCCTGTGCACTCTAGCCGATATGATGAGAGTCCCGGGCTCAAACACCAGCCTGCAAAAGCTGCGTGGCGAAGGTTGTGACATCAGAGCACTATATAGCCCGCTAGACTGTATCAAAATCGCGCGCGAAAATCCCGAAAAGAGCGTGATATTTTTCGCGATCGGGTTTGAGACGACGACGCCTATGAGCGCAAATTTAGTCCAAAAGACGCTAGAACTCGGGCTAAAAAATCTATTTTTTCACATAAATCATGTTACCGTCCCCGCACCCGTGCGAGCGATCCTAAATGACAAAGACGTCAAGATCGACGCATTTTTGGGGCCTAGCCACGTGAGCGTGATCACGGGATATGGCATCTACGAGAGCATCGCGGCGGAGTATAAAAAACCTATCGCGGTTAGCGGGTTTGAACCGCTTGATCTGATGGACGGTATCCTAAACCTCGTCCGCCAGCAAAACGCAGGCATGCACGAGGTCTATAACGAGTACGCCAGAGTCGTCACACGCGAGGGCAATCAAAAAGCAAAGTCGCTCATAGAGGAGTTTTTCGAGCCGTGCGACTTCTCGTGGCGCGGTCTTGGCGTGATCGCGCAAAGCGGTATGAAGCTGCGCTCCGAGTACGCCGAGCTTGACGCGAGGGTCAAATTTGACTGCAGCGTGCAAAGCAAAGGTGAGAGCAAGGCCTGTATCTGCCCTGAAATTTTACGCGGGCGAGCAAAGCCGTTTGACTGCAAAATTTTCGCCAAAGCCTGTACGCCAAAAACTCCCGTGGGCTCGTGTATGGTTTCTAGCGAGGGCGCGTGCGCGGCATACTACAAATACGGCGACGTCAAAAGCGCGGGCTAAGAGGAGGCAAATTTGAGCAAGATAATGCTAAGCCACGGCGGCGGCGGCGAGGAGATGAACTCGCTCATAAACGAGACGATTTTTAGGATATTTGACAACGAAATTTTGCGCGAGAGCAACGACAGTGCGATACTAAATTTCAGCGATTTTCGCGCAGACGAAAACGCTGACGACTCGGCAAATTTGACGCCTAAATTTAACGGCAAGCTAGCCTTTAGCACCGATAGTTTCGTGGTTACGCCGATATTTTTTAACGGCGGCGACATCGGCAAGATCGCCGCATGCGGCACGATAAACGACCTAGTTATGGTGGGTGCCGAGGCAAAATACCTAAGCTGTGCGCTCATCGTCGAGGAGGGCCTAGAAATAGCCGAGCTAGAGCGCGTGCTAGGCTCGCTAGCCGCGGTCGCTCGCGAAAACGGCGTGCGGATAGTTTGCGGCGATACGAAGGTCGTGCCGCGTGGCAAATGCGATAAAATTTTTATCAACACGAGCGGTATCGGCGAGATCGTCTGTGAGGGTGTGGAGCTAAAAAGCCTGCGCGCGGGCGCAAAGATCCTGGTCTCGGGCGACGTGGGCAGGCACGGCGCGGTGGTGCTGGCTAGCCGCGAGGAGCTCGATCTGCAAAGCGAGCTAAAAAGCGACTGCAAAGCGCTAGTGGGCGTGGTAAAGGCGCTGATAGAAGGCGGCGTGAAGCCCCTTTGTATGCGCGACGCGACGCGCGGCGGACTCTCGGCGGTGCTAAACGAATGGGCGAAATTTAGCGGCCTAGACATCCTCGTGCGCGAGGAGGATATCAAGGTTAGCGACGAAGTAACTGGCGTTTGCGAGTTGTTTGGTTTTGAACCTTACGAGCTAGCAAACGAGGGTACCTTCGTGCTAGCCGTCGATGAAAAAGACGAGGCGCGCGCGCTTGAGATTTTACGCAAATTTGACGCTAACGCGGCTTTGATCGGCGAGATTTTATGTGCTGCAAACGGCCGCGTCATCTTGCAAAACGCATACGGCTCGAAGCGCTTTTTAGAAGCGCCAAAGGGCGAGCTGTTGCCTCGAATATGCTAGGCTCGGCAATGGATAGATCAAATTTAAGTGCGCAATATTTTTGGGCTTGTACGGCACGGGAGTCGGCTCGCAAAATTTATCAAATTTACGTCTTGAGTGCATCCGTGCAAATAAAATCCGCTCCGTCCGCAATCAAGGAAATCCGATGCATGAACTAAGCATAGTGCAAAGCCTAGTGGCGCTCTGCGAGAAAAACGCCGCCGCAAACGGCGCGAAAGAGGTTGTGCGTCTTGAAGTGCGTATCGGGCGGCTAAGCGGCGTCGAGCCTCACTATCTAGAAAGTGCATTTGAAGTCTATAAAACCGGCACGATCTGCGAAAATGCCGAGCTTGCAATTATCGTGCAAAACGTCGCCGTGGAGTGCAAAAGCTGCGGTTTTAGCGGCGAGCTTAGCGAAAACAACTTTACTTGCCCGGTTTGCGGTTCACAGGAGCTCGAGGTCACGGGCGGCGAGGATATGCACCTCATGCGCCTTGAGATGCGGTGATTTTGCCGCAAATTTTAGCTCAAATTTGATGTTTAAATTTGAGTCGGTTTTTAAAATTTACTTCTAAAAACGCGTCAAATTTGACGCGTTTTCCACTCTTTAAAACGCGGCAAAATAAATTTAAAAAGAAGCCAAATGCCTAAATACTCATTTAAAACCATAGAGCAAATGCTGCTAAAATGCGTAGCCCAGGGCGGCAAGCCCGAGCTTAGCTTTCATCTGCGCGGTGCAGAATATATAATCATCACCTATGCGGATCGCTGCTCGTTTCAAAGATGCGCGGACGAATCCGGCGCAAATGCGAGCGGCGAGCGGTATTTTGCCACATTGCAAGAACTCTACGCCGCGCCGCAGATAGACGGGCGCTCTCTAGGGGAGCTTTGGGACGAGGCGGATGAATTTTACTGCTTTGATTTTGAGCCGTGAGACCGCGAGATTTGCGCAGCACAGGCAAATGCGCGGATAAATTTGAAAGGAAATAAATGGGTCCTGCTTGGAGTTACAGCGCGAAAGAGTGCAGCGCGGACGGTAAATTTAGCGCGGAATTTGATGGTCATGAGATAGCCATGGGCGCGCCGAGTTTTGGCGAGCTACGGCTTTACGCGAGCGCGGAGCTTTTGCGAGGCAGCATAAATTTGCAAAGCGGATTTAGCGGCGACGCGAGCGCTGAGGCGCAGGATTTAAATTTGAAGCGCAAAGAAAACGGTGGCGAGAGCGAAAACGTAAAATTTAGCCAAAGCGGCGAGATTGAGCAAATTTTACTTAGCGAGCAGGCTACGGCGTGTTTTACGTTTTCGGACGATTCGCAGTTTTTGGCATTTGCCGAGTGGACGGCTGATAAAATGCAGCTCGTAAAGGTGCTGCGGCTAGCGGACATGAGCCTAAAAACCGTTGACAGACTCCAAAGAGTCGCGGAGTTTTTATCTTTTAGGGACGGCCTACTTGAGATTTTGGACTCGCCGATTTTTATGCCCGAAAGCTTTTGGGTGGACGTTCGCGAGCTTTTTGACGATGAGATCAAAAGCTAAATTTGACGCCGCAAAACGCCCGAGCCGCTAGTGGTAAATTTGACGATAAACCGCAATCTAGGCAAGATAGCGCCGAGCACCAAAACTAGCCGTAAATTTGTAAAAAGCATACAAAAATCTACTACTGGCGCGATATGTTTATTGCTGCTGTTTTGGCTTTAAGTGCATTTAGCAAGCCTACACTACATCTACGCCTTGTTTATTTTTCTGTTTCTAGCTTCGCTTTTGTCAAATTTGGAGCGGATACGATTTTTTATTTTGCGGTGCGTGATATCGCTGCGATTTTGGGCTTTATATTTGACTTAGTTTTTCGCGCGGAAATGCTGTTTTTGTCGTATTTAACCGCGCGCTGTTTTGCTATAATTTTGATTAAATTTGCCAATAGCCCGCGAACGTCTTGCACAGTCGAGCTGCGCGGGGTATCAAATTTGGCTTCAAATTTAACCCGCAAACTAGCGGCGCAGAGGCTTGCGGCTCGTCAAATTTACTCAAATATCAAAAACGGCGCTTCAAGTACGTTTCTGATTATCTTAAACGGCGAAAGTAGCGCGTCTTGCAGGATTTGCGTCGAGTACTGCGGCTTTTGCAGAGTTCCGCGCACCTTGATGACTGTCGAGAGCGTGCGGTCTTTGCCTAGCACGATCTGATTTATGAGCGGGATTTTGTCGATGATGGAGCTAGCGTCTTTTAGCAGCTTTAGCTCCAGATCCACATCTATCTCTTTGGTTGCGAGATTTATCGTTCCGTGACCGCCGATATCGGCACTTGAGCTCTCTAGCTCGATGGCTAGAAACTTTAGTACATCTGCCTTTTTCTCAAATAAAATTTTGCCAAATTTCACGGGATACCCATCTGCGCCAAAATCCGGTGTCTTAAACACGAGTAGCGAGGGTACGGAGTTTAAAAACGTGAGAAGCTGGTTGTAAAACGTGTAGTCTTTTAGCGTGGCTCCGATTAGCCTTACTTCGCCCTTAAAATCATCGGTACTGCCGCCTAAAACGCGCATTTTAAAGCTGCCGCCCTTAAAGCTTTTGATGTTAAAAATCGAGTTGATAAACTCGCCTCTGATGTCGTTTGCCCACATTTCAAATTTTTTGTCCGATTTTATGAGAGAAAAGTTGCCGCGAGCGGGCTTTGCGTCAAATCTCACCATCCCGCCAGCACTCTGGCCGCTGTAGGCTAGCAGGTCTAGAGTCGCGTTGAAATCATTTAAAATCAGCTTCGAACCCTTGGCCTCAAACTCGATGTCGCCGTCTTTGTCGGCCAAATTTTCATCTCCGCTAAGCGCCAGATCAAGCTCCTTTATAAAAAGCTCTGTCTTGCCGCCCGCGATTTTAAAATTTAGACCGCCGCTTTTGCTCTTGCCCGTTGCGCCCTTGGCGTTTACGTCGATGGTAAAGCTATCGGCGTCATACGGCGAGCCGTCTTTTTTAAGTAGCGGCGTTTCAAATTTAACGCCGTTAGCCTCGATGCTAAGATTTTCAAAATCCTTGGTTTTTATATTTACGCCGCCTTCTGATATTTTTAGGCTTTTTAGCAGCGGCGAGTAGGGCAGTAGATCGCGCGAGTCGGGTAAATTTATCTCGTTTTGCGCGCCGAATTTTAAACCTACGGCCGCCGGAGACGCGATATCTAGCTTTGTATCCTTGCTGCTAAAATCAAGCCTAGCCGCAAACGGCGTCGCGCCCAGTTTTAAAATTTCGCTCTTGCCAAATGCCAAATTTAGCCCTTTTAGCGTGCCGTTTATGTCGCCTGCGAGCTTGCCTAGATCGAGATTTACTGCCGCATCCGCGCTAAAAAAATCCATCCCCGTATTTTTCGCGTTTACCTTTAGCTTGTCGTTTAAAAGCTCGACGTCTGCGGTTTCGACATTAAATTTAGCACCCGCGATCAGAGTCTGTCCGCCGGTGATCTTAAATTTGCCCTTAGGCGTCACCTCTAGCGGGTCAAATTTGATATCAAGCGCAAGTTTGGCGTCGGTTTTGCCGCTTAGCTGCTCAACAGGAACCTCGATATCGTAGGCCTTTAGTATGGAGTTTACGCTTTTGTCGTAGAGAGCCGAGGTTTGCAGATTTAGCGTGAGCCCGGCGCCTTTATCCTCGAAAATTTTATAGATTTCAAGATTGCTTCCGTTTAGATTTTTGCCCTGCCATTTTGGGTTTTTTAGCGTGAAAAATAGCGAGCCTTTCTTTAGCTCGACATCGACCCCTTCGGCGGTCGCGGCGGGTAGCTTTTCGTGAAATTTAACCTTTACGTTTTTAGAAAATCCCTGCGCGCTAAGCTCGTTTAGATAGGGTTCTTGCTTGTTTAGGTCAAATCTACCCCGAAGCGATTTTACGAAGTAGTTATCCGCCGTGACGTAGCCGTAGATCCAGCTTTTTATCTCTTTATCTAGCCCAGTTTTTGCGCCCAGTTCGTCCATAAAGCCACTTAGGCTAGTCGCGTTTATGTCGCTTAGCTCGTATGATAGCTCGCTTTTTTTGAGATTTATAGCGGCATTTCCGTTTAGTTCGTGGCTAGAAAAAGTACCGTTAAAATCGTAAATTTGACGCCTCAAATCGGCATTGCTAACGCCGCTTAAAGTGATGTTAAAGTCCTTAAACTCGAGCAGATAGATGTTTGCGGTTATGCCGTCGTCGGTGTCTTTGAAATTTGAGCTAACCGCCAAAAACGGGCTATCTAGATAAAAAACGTCGTCTCTGTAAAATAGCGTGGACTCGCTGTTTAAAAATTTGACGCTCTCAAGTAAAATTTCATCAAACAGCCTGTCGATCCAGACGATGTTTTTGGAGAGGTCTAGTAGCGCTTCCTCGGAGCTATCCTTGGCGCTTTGTTTAGGTATCTCTATATTTTTCGCGCGTAAAATTATTTTTTTATCGAGTTTTATATATAATTGCTCTATTTTAAAGTCGCCCGCGTCGATATTTTCTATCTCGACGCCGTGTTTTAGGACGGCTATAAAAATGACGAATATCAAAACCGCAGGGATCAAAATGCGCCAAATTTTCTTCATTATCAGCGAGATGATTTTCATATTTTTTCTGAGCTTTCTTGTTTATCTTAGCCGCCCGGTGAGCGTGAGCGAGGTCATTTTCGTGCCTCAGGGCAGTACGCTTGGGATTATATCATATCTAAGCGAAAAAAATACGGACGCTAATAAATTCGACGCCGTGATCTTGCGCGCTATGGGGCATGTGCAAGCAGGCTGGATAGACCTGGGCGCGGCAAAGCTTAGCAAGCTTGATTTTTTATACAAGCTCACGACCGCAAAGGCGGCCCTAACGCAAATAACGCTGATTCCTGGCGAAACGACGGCCGTGTTTTTGCAAGAGGTTGCAAAAAAGCTAAATTTGAGCGAGACGAAGCTAAATGAATTTTACGCCAAATTTGCCCCGCTAGAAGACGGCTTTTTGGTGCCAGAAACCTATAAAGTGCCCCTTGGCGTAAACGAAGAGCAGCTAGCGGCACACCTCGTAAATTTATCTAAAAAATCCCACGAAAAAACGGCTACCGAGCTACTTGGAAACTACGACGAGAAGCGCTGGAGCGAGTATCTCGTAACTGCCTCGGTCGTGCAAAAAGAAGCCGCGAACGAGGATGAGATGCCCCTCGTCGCCTCCGTCATCCAAAACCGCCTAAAAAATGGCATGAAGCTGCAAATGGACGGTACGCTAAACTACGGACTCTACTCGCACGAGACGGTCACGGCCGAGCGCATACGAAGCGATAAGAGTAAATTTAACACCTATCTAAACGAAGGCCTGCCGCCAAGTCCCGTCTGTACCGTGGGATTAGCTGCGATAAGGGCGGCGATAAGGCCCGCGCAGAGCGAGTTTTTGTACTTCGTTCGCGATAAAAAGACGGGCAAGCATAAATTTAGCGTCACTTACGATGAGCACGTGGGCACGATAAACTCCCAAAAATAGCGCGCTAAAAGGCGTTTTAATATAAATTTGGATAAGATTTTGCGAAATTTAATTAGGAGAAAAGATGAGCGACATCGTTTATACTAGAACCGACGAATCCCCGCTGCTTGCCAGCTACTCGCTGTTTCCGATCCTGCAGGCGTTTTTGCGCGCGGGCGGCATAGAGATAGCCCAGGCCGACATAGGGCTAGCCGCGCGGATCATCGCCGCTTTTAACGACAAGCTGCCGCCAGATCAACGCGTGAGCGACGACCTGGAGATGCTGCGAAATTTGACGCAAGAAAAGCGCGCGAATATAATTAAGCTACCAAACATCTCGGCAAGCTTGCCTCAACTAAACGCCGCTATCACGGAGCTTCGCGCCAAAGGCTACGATCTGCCGCCATACCCGTCCGAGCCAAAAACGCCGGAGGAAAAAGACGCAGCCGCTAGGTACGCCAAAGTGCTAGGAAGCGCGGTAAATCCGGTGCTGCGCGAGGGCAACTCAGACCGCAGATGCGTCGGTGCGGTAAAACGCTACGCCCGAGAAAATCCGTACAAAATCACCCCTTTTGAAAAAGATAGCAAAACCGAAGTAGCCTATATGAAGGGCGGAGATTTTTACTCCTCCGAGCGTTCGATTAGCTTTGAAGCGGATGAAAATTTACGCGTCGAGTTTATCTCAAAAAGTGGCGAAAAACGCATACTAAAAGAAAATTTAGCGGTAGAAAAGGGCGATATAATCGACGCTAGCTTTATGAGCGCAAGCAAGCTGGACGCCTTTATAAAGGAGCAAATTGCGGACGCGAAAGCAAAAAATTTGCTCTTTAGCGTCCATCTAAAAGCCTCGATGATGAAGGTGAGCGATCCCGTGATTTTCGGGCATTTTGTAAAGAATTTTTTCGCGGAGGTTTTTGAGGAGTTTGAAAGCGAGCTAAAAAGCGTAAATGTCAGCGAAAACAACGGACTAAAAGACCTTTTTGCGCGGATTTTAAATTTACCTCAAGCTACGCAGGAAAAGATCAAGGCCAAATTTGATGACATTTACGCCACAAGGCCAAATTTGGCGATGGTGAACTCGGCTGCAGGCGTTACAAATTTACACGTACCTAGCGACATTATTATCGACGCCTCGATGCCCGCGATGATAAAAAACGGCGGCAAAATGTGGGACAAAGATGGTGTGCTACGCGAAACAAAAGCCGTGATACCAGATAAAACCTACGCTGTCGTTTACGAGGCCTCGATCGCCGATATCAAGGCAAATGGCGCGCTAGATCCCGCTAAAATCGGCAGCGTCTCAAACGTCGGGCTAATGGCTAAAAAGGCCGAGGAGTACGGCAGCCACGATAAGACCTTCGTAATGAGCGAAGCGGGCGAGGCGTGCGTGCTAAATGAAAAAGGCGAAATTTTATTTAAATTTGAGTTAGAAAAAGGCGATATATTTAGGATGACGCAGGTTAAAGATATCGCCGTGCGAAACTGGGTCGAGCTGGCGCTAAAACGCGCGAAAATCACGGGGCAAAAGGCGATATTTTGGCTGGACGAAAACAGAGCTCACGACCGAGAAATCCTAAAAAAAGTAAAAGCGCAGCTAGCTAGCTCGGATGCGAGCGGGCTTGATATAGAGATTCTCTCTCCCGCGGTAGCTTGTAAAAAGTCGCTTGAGATCATCAGACGCGGCGAGGACTGCATCAGCGTCACGGGCAACGTCCTGCGCGACTATCTGACCGATCTTTTTCCGATCTTGGAGCTTGAAACTAGCGCCAAGATGCTCTCGGTCGTGCCGCTACTAGAGGGCGGAAGTATCTTTGAAACGGGGGCGGGAGGCAGTGCGCCAAGGCTCGCCGAGCAGCTACTAGAGCAAAATCACCTAAGCTGGGATAGCCTGGGCGAGTTTTTGGCTCTAGGCGCTAGTCTCGAGCAGCTGGCAGGTTTTAAACAAAGCCCTGAGGCGCAAATTTTAGCAGATACGCTAAACGCGGCCGTAGAGCGCTATCTAAAAGAAAACAAAGTTCCGCGGTTTGAAGCCTTGCAGCTAGATACGCGCACGAGCCATTTTTATATCGCGCTTTATTGGGCGAGCGAGCTTGCCGCTAGCGGTACGCAGCTGGGCGATAAATTTAAACTCGTCGCCCAAAATCTCGCGCAAAACGAGAGCACGATAGTGGCTCAAATAAACGCGGCGCAAGGACAAAAAGTCGATCTCGGCGGATACTATAAGCCAGACGATAAAAAGGCAAGCGCGGCGATGAGGCCGAGCGTGATGTTTAATCAAATTTTACAAAATCAAATTTTATAAAAAAGGAAAAAAATGAAAATTTCAGTTATCGGAGCTGGAAACGTAGGCGCGAGCGCGGCTAGCGCTATTTTGCTAAGAGGCATCGCAGACGAGATCGCGCTGGTGGATATATTTGGCGATGTGGCGCGCGCAAAGGCAATCGATCTATCTCAGAGCGCGGCGGTTTTTGGTCTTGATGTGAGCGTCGCTGGCGGGGATGATTTTTCGTTGATTAAGGATAGCGACATCGTGGTCGTGACCGCCGGAAGCCCTAGAAAAGAGGGGCAGACTAGAGAGGATTTGCTGCTAAAAAACGCGGGCATCGTAAAAGGCACGGTGGAGAAAATCGCCAAATTTGCCCCAAACTGCGTCATCATAAACGTAACAAATCCGCTTGACGCGCTCACGTATCTAGTCTATAAAACGAGCGGTTTTGATAAAAGTAGGGTGCTAGGGATGGCTGGCGAACTAGACTCTGCGCGCCTAAAATACGAGATCTCTCAAAAAACGGGGCTAAAAAACAGCGCCTTTAGCGCGCACATCATAGGCTCTCACAACGACGATATGGTCGCGCTACAAAGCAACGTGAGCGTGGATCTGGGCGGCGAATTTGACGCGGTAGCGCAGGAGGCCAAAACGGGCGGTGCAAAGATAGTTAAGCTGCTTGGCACGTCGGCATACTACGCTCCGGGCGCGGCTGCGGTCAAGATGTGTGAGGCGATAAAAACCGGTAGCGAACAGTGGCTAAGCTGCTGCGTGATAGAGGGCGAGTGCGCGGGCGGCAGGCTCGTTAAGCTAGGCAAGGGCGGCGTGCGCGAGATCAAGCAATCAAGTGCGGAGGAAAAAGCGGCTCTTGAAAAAGGCGAATCGCAAACTGCCGTAAATATCAAATTTTTAAAAGAAAGCGGGGTAATCGCGTAGCCGATGTTTATAAAATCCAAGATAAAAACGAATCAAATTTGCGCGCTATTTTTGGCGACTTTTATTTCAGGCTGCGCTAACGTTTCGTCAAGCACTCCCAAAAATACGATACCGATAAAGCAAAGTAAAATTCAGACTTTAGCGCCGAAAGAAAAAAATCAAATCAAAGTCGCGACTTTACTAGAAAAGAATGAAATCCAGAATTTGGGAGGTCGAGCTTTTCTAGACAAAAGCGACGACAGATTCAATGCAAAAGATACGGCTCTGCTAAATCTCCTACAAGGATATATAGGTAAGAGAGACGGCGGCGACTGCTCGGGTTTTGTAACGCTCGTAAATAAAAAACTAGAACTAGACCTTTTTGATGAAAAAGAGCTTGATAAGTTTTACACCAAGCACAAACTAAAAAGCGAAGCTATGTTTAAACTTTACGAGAGTAAAAATTTAATTGCGTTTGACAACCCAAAGGTTGGGGATTTGATATTTTTCAACAACACGACTAGAAGCATGAAAAATAACAAAAAAACCAAAATCGTCACTCATGTAGGTATTGTAAGTAGCGTCGAAAAAGACGGCACTGTAGGTTTTACGCATAACTCAAGAGGTAAAAATGCGGTTAATTTTATGAATCTAAAAAATAAAAATACGCGTAAAAAGGGTGAAAAAGAGTTAAATTCCTACATCGTATCTTGCAAAAATAACAATGCGTCGTGTCTTGCGTCAAATAGATTTGCGGGATTTGGCAAAGCTGGCGTAAGGAGAAAGTAAAGTTAACTTTAATGCTTTAAAATTTGCCGTCGCATCTGTATAAATTCGTATCAAATTTTACGGATAGACGGCGGTAAATTTGACTTTTAAATTACCCATCGACTGCAAATTTAATTTTCCTTTCGACGAATTTGCCGCAATAGTCGTTAAATTTGAGCCAATAAGCACAAAAACATCCGCACGGGCGTTTCAAATTTGCTCGCTTTTATGCAAAAAATCTTCAAAATTTTACTTTGCCCTGCGCTTTAAATACCAAATTTAACTTAAATGCTATAAAATTATTGTTATGAGTTAAATTTGATAAGGAAAAATATGCTGATAAAAACTGACGCCCCCGTCTGGGTCGATATCTCGCGCTGTAAGGCGTGCGATATCTGCGTGAGCTGCTGTCCTGCGGGCGTGCTGGCGATGGCCGTCGAGCCGTGCGCGGTGCTAGGCAAAACGATCGAAGTAGTACACCCGGAGGCCTGTATCGGGTGCCGCGAGTGCGAGCTGCACTGTCCCGATTTTGCGATTTACGTGGCGGAAAAGGGCTTTAAATTTGCCAAACTAACTGCCCAAAGTAAAGAGCGCGCGACCGCCGTAAAAGAGAACAAATTTGAAAAATTAGAGGCTGGGTTATGAGCGAGCTTTTAAATAATAACGGCGGCAAAAGAGAGGTCATCGCTAGTGGAAACGAGCTAGTCGCGCTTGCGGCGGTGGAGTGCGGGTGTAACTTTTTTGGCGGTTACCCGATCACGCCAAGTAGTGAGATCGCACACGAGCTAAGCGTACTGCTGCCAAAGCACGGCGGCAAATTTATCCAGATGGAGGACGAGATCGCGGGTATCTCGGTGGCACTGGGAGCTTCGATGAGCGGAGCAAAGGCAATGACGGCAAGCTCGGGTCCGGGCATCTCGCTAAAGGCCGAGCAGATCGGGCTAGGGTTTATCGCGGAGGTGCCGCTAGTGATCGTAAACGTCATGCGCGGTGGGCCCAGCACGGGGTTGCCTACTCGCGTGGCGCAGGGTGATTTGCTCCAGGCGAAAAACCCGACTCACGGCGACGTAAACAGCATCGTTATCGCGCCATCTAGCCTAGAGGAGTGCTATACGCAGACCGTTCGCGCGTTTAATCTCGCCGAGCGGTTTATGACGCCCGTGTTTTTACTGCTGGATGAGACGATCGGGCACATGCATGCAAAGGCCGTGCTGCCGCAGATTAGCGAGCTAGAAATCTACTCGCGCAAGCAGTTTGGCGGCGACCCTGCAGACTACCGTCCATACAAAGCAGCTCCCGACGAGCCCGCTACGCTAAATAAATTTTTCGGCGGTTACCGCTATCACGTCACAGGCCTACATCACGGCGAGACGGGCTTTCCGACAGAGGACGGCGCAGTCGTGGACTACAACATCAAGCGCCTTTTTAACAAAATAAATGCACACGCGCACGAGCTTGAGCTCTGGGAGGAGTTTATGCTAGATGATGCGGATATTTGCATTATCGCGTTTGGCTCCGTGGCCCGCTCGGCAAAAGAGGCAGTGCTAAATTTACGCGAAAAGGGCGTGAAAGTAGGGCTTTTTAAACCTATTACGCTATTTCCGACGCCGAGCGAAAAACTACGCGAGATCTCGGCTAAATTTAGCAAAATTTTGATCTGCGAGTTAAATTTAGGCCAGTACACAGGAGAGATAATCAAAGCTACGCTAAGAGAGGACTTTAAGACGCTGCTAAAAGCCAACGGTCGTCCGATCAGCCCGCAAGAAATCGCGCAAAAAATAGGAGAATTTTGATGGCATTTAACTACGATAACTACCTACGCACGGACAAAATGCCGACTCTGTGGTGCTGGGGCTGCGGCGACGGCGTGATACTAAAGGCGCTAATCCGCGCAATCGACAAGCTCGGCTGGGACATGAACGACGTGTGCGTGGTATCTGGCATCGGCTGCTCTGGGCGCTTTAGCTCATATATCAACTGCAACACCGTTCACACCACGCACGGGCGCGCGATCGCCTACGCTACGGGTATCAAGCTGGCAAATCCCGATAAACACGTCATCGTGGTAACCGGCGACGGCGACGGACTCGCAATAGGAGGCAATCACACGATCCACGGATGCCGTAGAAATATAAATTTAAACCACGTTTTGATAAATAATTTCATCTACGGCCTAACAAACTCTCAAACCAGCCCGACCACGCCGACTGGCTTTTGGACAGTGACGGCGCAATACGGCAACATCGATCCAAATTTCGACGCGTGCAAGCTCGCAACCGCCGCAGGAGCGACCTTTGTAGCGCGCAGCAGCGTGATAGAGCCCTCAAAGCTGGAAAAGATATTTGCCGAGGGCTTTGAGCACGACGGATACAGCTTTTTTGACGTATTTTCAAACTGTCACATAAATCTAGGCCGCAAAAACAAAATGGGCCAAGCTACGCAAATGCTCGAATGGATCGACGATCGCACGGTGAGCAAGGCTAAATTTGACGCGATGAGCGAGGATGAGCAGGGGGGTAAATTTCCGCTCGGAGTGCTGCATAAAGACGAGTCGCGCATGGAGTACACCAAGGCCTACGACATGGTGATAAAAGCCGCCAGAGACGGCGAGAAAATCGACTTTGGAGCGCTAAAATGAAAAGGCAATTAAGATTTGTCGGAGTGGGCGGTCAGGGCGTGATTTTGGCGGGCGAGATTTTGGCGGCAGCTAAAATCAAGGAGGGCGGATACGGCATCAAAGCCTCGACCTACACCTCGCAGGTACGCGGCGGGCCGACGAAGGTCGATATCATTTTGAGCGAGCGCGAGATTTTTTATCCGTACGCAAACGAGGGCGAGATCGAGTTTATGCTAGCTACCGCGCAGGTTAGCTTTGAGCAGTTTAAAGACGGAGTAAAAGAGGGCGGCATCATCGTCGTGGAGCCAAATTTGGTTCGCGCTAGCGACGAGGATAAAAAGCGTTGGAAAATTTACGAGATACCAATCATCTCCATCGCCAAAGACGAGGTCGGCAACGTAATAACCCAAAGCGTCGTCGCGCTCGCCGTCGCCGTGCAGATGAGTGGCTGCCTAGATACTGAGCTAGTTAAACGCGTAATGCTCTCAAAAGTGCCTAAAAAAGTCTACGGTGAAAATGAAAAAGCATATGAGCTGGGAATTAAATACGCCAAAATTTGCATAGAAAACGACAAATAAAAGCGTGATAAAATAAGATAGATTAAGTATCATTTCGTTATAATTCAGGTATTAATTTATGTAATTTTAAGGAGAACGAAATGAGCGTTGGGATTTTTTACACGACGACAAAGGGGCACACAAAGAGCGCGTGCGATTACCTAGCGGACAAAATAGGAGCGCAGCTAATAGACGTAAAGAGCGCCGGGGCGGAGGATTTTGCTAAATTTGACGTCATCATCGCAGCAGCGCCTAGCTACGGCGACGGCGAGTTGCAGTCTGACTGGGCGGAGAAACTGCCGCTTTTAAAAGCAGGAAGCAAAGGCAAAAAAGTAGCCATCGTAGCTATCGGAAATCAAGCCAACCACCCGCAAACTCTTTTTAGCGGCGCGGTGGATTTCCTGCCGTATCTAAAAGATGCGCAAATTTTTGGCGCTAGCGACGTGGACGGATATAAATTTAACCACTCAGCGTTTTTACTAAACGGCAAATTTATCGGCCTAGCGCTTGACATTAAGGGCGACGAAAACTACGCAAAACGCATCGACAAATGGATCGAGGAAAACAAGTCAAATTTTTAATTTACCCTACTTCCCGCCGCTTCGCTCGTTAAATTTGCGGAGCGGACGACCTTTTTCTACTCACGACATTAAATTTATTAGTTAACGGCGACGGCAAAATTTGGCGCTTGCGACAATGACTCAAATTTGATAGTAAATTAGCGAAAAAAGCAAGATGTAAAAAAGGGGCCAAATTTAGCCCCTTTTAGTTTTAAGTTTAGCTTAACGTCGTGTATCCGCCGTCTACGTCGCTAAATCCTGCGCCGTAAGCTACGCCGGAGATTTTGACTAGAGTGTCGCTGCCATCCTGATAGCCTTCTTCTCCGTCCGTATTTAGCGCCAGATATGCATTAAATTTATCCGCTCCTACGTTTTCTAAGAAATAAGCGCCTTCGCCGTTTTTCAAATTTGCGAGCTTTTCCGTCAAATTTGACGAATCCGTGCCGTCTGCTGCTTTTGAAATTTTATTGATATTTTCAGGCAGTTTGATTTTTTCGTTTTTAGATATTTTCATCATACCCGTACCCGATTCTATCGATATCTCTTTTTGATCCGTATTTTGAGCGATAGTTTCTTTGAGATCAAATTCCTCTTTGCTCAAAAACGATCCGTTATTTCCCTGGGCTTTTGAGATGAGAGTTATTTTATCCGAGTTTATATTTTCATAGATTTTAAACGTCGTTTGCGTATCTCCGATCTGGGCTACGGCTTTTTTATCTAGCGCTTTGTCGGTTATAGTCGCAGTACCTTTAAGTCCTTTTGTTACGTCGCTTAACGGGCTTAGATCCCAAGGCTTAGATAAATCCATCGTAAGTGGCGATTTTGTCGTTAGCATCGAAGCTTCATTATCTGAGCTAACGTCAAATTTTACCGTTTTATTGGCATATTCTGCGCTTTTTATTGTAGCCGATTTTATCTGTTCGTTTTCGTAGGTTACGTCTACGGTTTTGTCGTTTTGACTGTACGAAGAGTCTTGTAATACCTGCTTTATTAGCTTGTTTGAAGCGTCGTAGGTTTTTGTGATGGTTTGGGTAACCCTACCACCTTCATTATTGCTTAGGGCTTTTACGATCTCGACGTTTGGAGTAGATTTGTCTATCTCGTAGACCTTTGCTCTAGTTTGCCAGCCCGTAGTATTTAGCACCTTTTCGTTTTTATCGAAAAATACTCCTTGTGCAAATTTAAACCCACTATTTTCGTCTTGCGCCTTTTCAAAGACTGTTTGGTACGCCTTGTTAGCCACCGTATCTTCGTATTCCCAGATTTTAGATTTTCCGTCTATTACGTCTTTAGCTGCCGCATCTTCAAAACTAGACGGAGTCGGAGTGGTAAAATCAGGCGTTAATTTCTTATAAATCGAAGTTGCGCCTTCTTTTATCCCTGTAAAATAGCTTCTAGATTCGACATCTTTTACCTCTATCAAGGTATCGCTATCCTTTTGATAGCCCTCTACGCCGTCGGTATTTAGCGCCATATAGGCATTAAATTTATTTTCTCCTACGTTTTGCAAGAAATACTGCGCCTTACCGACTCCGAGCGTAGATAGCTTCTCCTCGATATTTTCTTGATTTACGCCCTCTTGCGCTCTTGTTAGCTCAGTGATGTTTGATGGAAGCGTGATTTTATCTTGAGCGTTGTCTAGTACCGCCATTTTTGAGCCGTTTGATAGATTGTTCGTGTCGGCGTTGATGCTTATTTTTTTCAAATTTGCATTTTCTTGCAGGGTCTGGGCTATATCAAAAGTATCGACTCCATAGCTGCTATTGACTGTATATGCAGCCTTTGACACTAGCGTTACGTCATCCGAGAATCGTCCGTCGTACGCTCGGTAGACCACTTCGTCTTTTCCGATATCGGCGGTCCATTTCGTATCTAGCGCGCTATCTGTTACTGTGACTTTGCCTTTGTAGTTGAAACTCGGCGTAAGAGTGCCTAAGTGTTCTGGCGAGCTTGCGTTTAGATATAGCTTACCTTTGTAGTCCAGATTTTCGCTATCTTTGCTGATCTCGAAGTTTATATCGGTATTTGCGTATTTTGGATCTGTTTTGCTAGCATAGCTTAGTTTGCCGTCATTGTAGGTTAGGGTGAGTTTTTCGCCACTGGATCTTTCTAAGATTTTTTCTTCCAGCACGCCTTTGTCGTCAAATTTATCTCTAGTGATATCGCCTGATTTCGAGGTGCTAGGCGTGTATTCTTCAGTTACTTTGTAGCCGTCTTTTTCGTAAATTTTATAGGCTGAGATCTTGTAGTCCTTGATCATATTTTCGCCGTTATAAAATTTACCGTCCGGCATATCTACTTTTATATCCGAGCCCTCAGGCTGAGCGTCTCTTTTGCCAAATTCTATCCTATACGTTACGCCCGTCGTGTCGTTTGAGTATTCCCAGGTAAAGGCCTTGCCGTCTTTTACGTCGATCGGTTTCATGGCTGCTTTGCCGGTCTGTTCATTGACCTCATACACTCCGTTATCTTTGTCGTCCTTAGATACTACGTCTTTTACGGCGTCGTATTGTGCTTTTATGAAATTTATCTTTGCATTATCGGTACTATCTAGAGTCTTGATACTATTTATATGGGATTTTATATAGTCAAAGTTTTTAACAATATTTTCCGAAGTATCTTTTAATACTAATTTATCGAGATTTGCGATCTTGTCTTTTAACGATATAAAAGTAGCGATATCTAACGTAAAATCTTTACTATCGTCTATAAAAAATTTCTCTACCGAACTGCTTTTTATCAAATTTAGATGATCGCTCGTTACGTTATGTAGCCAAATTTTACCTTCGGAAATTTTGTTTAGTAGCACCGTAGTAGCCTTGCTGGCGTCTAGCGTAAAGCTGCCGCTAAATTTAATAGATAGGACGTATTTTAAATTTGAGGCGATTTTATCTATATTGTTTTGTATATTTCCCGCTTCGTCTTCTATGATAAACGAAGTGCTTTCGTCGGTAATACTTGCAGCTTTTTCCAAAAACGTCTTAACATCGGTTTTTTCGATGATGGGATCAGGGTCGGGTTTTGGCTCCGGTTTGGGATCTGGTTTTGGCTCCGGAGTAGGGACATAATCTTTATCGTAGTTTGGAAATTGACTTTTTATCTCGCTTTCGCTTTTTCCTGTTACTTGCGATATTACGGATATTTTATCGTTTTTGCTTAGCGATTCGTCTAGTTTTGAGTTACCTAGCGTCAAATTTGATTTGTTGTTTATGATAACGTTTTTTATATCCTGAGCGGAGGATGTCGCCGTTATAGCGTCGTTTATTTTTAAAAAAGAATTTAAAGCGGTTTTTATATCGCCGTCCGGTACGTCTTGTACGCTATCGGCTACGACGTTTGAGGCGATGATTTTGTTTATCAGTGTTTTGTGCGCGTCTCTAGTGGCGGCATCCGAGCTTTGCGCGTGGACCGGGTTTAGCGCCGCTTTTAAGATCTCGCTTACGACTTGACCTCCGTCGTTTGTATTATTTAGCATGTTTATCCAGCCTGCTTTTCCGCCGACGTCGGTATTTTCATCCTTGTTTAACAATGTTGCATAAATATGCTTGATGAAATTTTCGTTGCTCTCCAGGCTTTTGCCGAAAAACTCCTTCGACGCCGTCGTATCCAACATCAAATTTGCAACGCTGGATAAATTTAAATTTTTAGCATTTGCCGATTTTAGCCAGGCTTCATTGCCCGCTCCTTCGCTAGATCTGCCAAATAAGGCAACATAAAGTCCTGAAATTTGTGACTTGGTTAAAGACATTTTCACGCCTTTAAGTTGTATTTTTAAATATACGTATGGAATATTTAAAATTTTATTATTATATAGCATAAGTATAAAAATAAAACTTAATATTTTATGAAATATCAGCTACAAAATATGGAACTTTAGGCGTGAAGCTTTTGTATTTTTATGCGTATTAAGTAATAAATTTTGAGTTTTTTAATTATCAAAATAGATAGATGAAATTTGTGTTAAAGCGGAGTTTTGAAAAAGGACACGGAAGTAAAGCTCGCGGCTTCACTTCCCAAAAAAATTCTTTATAGCGCCGAAAAAGCCGCCTGAGCTCTCGTTTTTATCGCTTTCATCTTTCTTTTTATTCAGCTTCATCGCTTCGCTTATCTGCTGTGCCGCCGTATCGGCGTAGATAAATGCGCCTTCGGGGTCGCAATTAAAAAGATTTGAGTAGCACTCGGACTTGTTTAGATCGAACGGGTTTGGCATGATGACGTCGGTAGCCTCAAATAGCCCGTAGCCGTTTTCTACGCTAAATTTGACCGCGCTCAAAAACGCAGGCAAATTTTGCGCGTAAAAGTCATCTACTTTTTGTTTTATATTTTTATCGGCATTGTAGTCCTGCCAAAATTTGGCCAAATTTGCCGCGCTTATAAATGCGCCAGACGAGTAGTTTCCGTCAAATTCGCCCGTAAATTTAGCTTTTATCTCGGGTGGTATGATGCCGCTTATATCGCTTAGATACCGCTTAAATTCGCCGTGTTCGTCCGCCAAAAAGCTAAACGCCGTGCCGCGCGTGTAGAAGTATTTTCTAAAAAATCCCTGCACGGCGGCGAGTATGTAGCCGTGTCCCGTAGAAAAACTCTCGTCATCTTTGGTTTCAAGCGCGACCTTTAGGGTATCGATGTATTTTTGCGCGTAAAAATCCTCTATGCCGTACTCTTTTGAAAGCCTTTGTGCGACCGACCAGTCGCCCTCTCGCGCGCTTTTTAATGCGTCAAAATACCACTGCTTTATCTCGCTTTCGTTGATCGGATGATAGCTTACGTCGTAGCCCATTTTGGCTCCTTTTTTGGTAGATTTTTTCTAAATTTACAAAGATCGCGGCCGACTTACGCGTACAAAATCGACCCCAAACGAATCATATTCGAGCCGCATTTTATAGCTAACTCAAAGTCGCCGCTCATGCCCATCGAGCAAATTTGCGCGCCGCGAGGTTGCAGATTTTCGTAAATTTTACGCGTCGTCTCAAAGCTTTTTTTTACGACCTTCTCGTCCTCTACGTGCGCGCCGATACTCATCACACCGACTGGTTTTAAAAATTTGCACTCCTGCGCGATTTGTAAAAACGCAGCCTCGGCGGCCTCGGGCGAGATGCCTTGTTTGCTATCTTCGCGCGCGGAGTTTATTTGCAGCAGGCAAGGTAGCTCATGGTCAAGCCTCTTATCCACCGCAAGCGCGGCCTCTACGCTCTCGCAGCTTTGCCAAAGCGCGGGCTTGAGCGCTAACAGGTGGTTTATTTTGTTACTTTGAAGTCGCCCGATAAAGTGCCACTCTATCGGTAAATTTGACAAAATTTCTCTCTTGTTTTTGAGCTCTTGTACGCGGTTTTCGCCAAAGCTCGTTTGTCCCTGTTCAAAAAGCTCCAAAACCTCTTTGGTAGTTACGTTTTTGCTCACGGCGATTAGTTTTACAGGCTCGCCGGTACGTGCGTTTTCGATGCGTTCTAAAATTTGCGCGAGTTTCATTGTCCCGCTCCGCTCAGGCGCATCACGTCGTTAAAGGTCGCAAATGCCATCAGGCAGAGCAAGAACGCCCAGCCGCAGTAGGTGAGGCCGATATAGACTTTTTCGTTCATCTCGCGGCGGAAAACGAGCTCGTAAAGGTTGAAAAATATATGACCGCCGTCAAGCGCTGGGATAGGCAGCAGGTTTAGCACGCCTAAATTTACGGAGATGAGCGCGGCGATGATGAGTAGTGTTGAGAGGCCGATACCAGCGGCTTTTGAGGTGATGTCAGTGATCTGGATGATGCCGCCCATCTCTTTTAGCGGCACGACGCCCACTATCAGCTTTTCAAGCCCCGTAAATATAAGCTTTGAGGCGTTTACGGTCTCAACAAGCGCAAATTTGAGCGAGCTAAAGCCGGTGTTTCGTATCGTGACGGCCTCGCCTGAGGGCGAAATGCCGATGAGCGGTTTTTCTATCTTTTCGCCAAATATCGTCATGCTTTGCCCGATTTTAGGCGTCAAATTTATCGTTTTTATTTCGCCTGCGCGCTCGAGCGTGATCGCGGTGGAGGTTAAATTTACGTTTTTGCTTATCTCGTCCCATTCGCTGATTTTGATGCCGTTTATGTTTAAAATTTTATCGCCCTTTTGCAGTCCGGCATTCGCCGCAGCCGAGTTTTCCAGCACCTTGCCCACAGTCGGCGCTAGCCTTTCTACGCCGATGTGTCCGAGCGCGATAAAGATAAAAAACGCCAAGGCAAAGTTAAAAAACGGTCCGGCAAAAAGGATGAAAATGCGTCCTAGCGGGCTAAGTCTCGTGTAGCTGTCGGCGTCCTCGTTTTTTAGGCTGGGCTTTGCGTCCTCTTGTCCTTTTAGACTAACGTAGCCGCCAAGCGGTATCGCGCTGATGGCGTACTCGGTGCCGCCGATGGTTTTTGAGTAGACGCTCTGGCCAAAGCCCACGCTAAATTTTAAAACGCCCACTTTTAGCATGCGAGCGGCGAGAAAGTGGCCCAGCTCATGGAAAAATATAAGAAACGAAATCACCAAAACCGTGATCAAAAAGTGCCAAGAATACGTATAAATGCCGACGGCTAGCAACGCCGCCACAAAGATAATGCTTTTCAAAATTTACCTTTAAATTTGATTTTACCGCTCGAGTTTATCGCTGAGTAAAACGGCGATAAATTTCGTGCTCGGGTTTGCGTCAAGCGCGATCTTTAGGCTCATCGTAAGCGGTACGGCTAAAAACATACCGCCGATGCCGAACAAAAATCCCCAAAAAAGTAGGCTCAAAAGTACTACAAGCGTGCTGATACCAAGGCCTTTGCCAAGAAATTTAGGCTCGATAAAGTTGCCGATGACGACATTTACGACCACATACAGTGCTGCAGTCCAAGCGCAATCCGCCGCGTCGTTTAGCAAAAGCGCCACCAAAAGCGCTGGAACGGCCGCGATGATAGAGCCGATCGTTGGGACAAAATTTAGCACGAAAGCCAAAATCCCCCAAAGCGGCGCGTAAGGAACGCCGATGAAATTTAGCCCGATAAATATAAAAACGCCCGTCGCAAAAGATGCTGCGGACTTGATCGCGAGATAGCGCTTGAGATTTGATATAAACGTATCTACGATCTGATTTGTTTGCGGATTTTTACTCGCAAAATACTCGACTTTTTGAGAAAATACCTGCACCTCAAAAAGCATAAAAGTAACGAGTAAAAAGACAAAAAAGCTCTTTGAGGCAAGCTCCGTGCCACTTCTTAAAAACCCGCCCAGCACGGCAAAAAGTTTATTGATATCAAAGTCTGCGGGCGCGGAGACGCTGTTTGGGTCGATGAGGCCGCGGCTAGCTAGTATATGGTGATAGTGGTCGGCTAGGGTTTTAAATTTGCTCTGAAGCTCGGGCATATAGCTAACTAGCCCGTTAATGGTCTTTAACACGGTGTTTGCGATAAATCCAAGCAATAAAAACACGACCGCGGTAACTAGCACAAAAGCTAAAACGCGCGGAAATTTGAGCTTTTTTAGCGCATTTATCGCGGGCGTCGCCACGATAGCGATAAAAACCGCCATCAAAAAGGGCAGCACTACGACGCTAGCGGCCTTTAGTCCGGCTGCTACAACGACGAAGCTAGCTAGATAGATTATGGCGTTTCCTGTTCTCAAATTTACGCCTTTTTGGCTTGATTTTTAACGTGCCTTACATAAGCGTTTACGTACTCAAAGCCCGAATACAGCGTCAGCGCGACGCTAAGCCAGAGCAAAAACTCGCCAAAAGGCCACTGCATGGTTAAAAAGCCGATCGCGACCATCTGGCAGACAGTTTTAATTTTGCCTGCCATCGATGCGGCGACCTCTACGCCTTCGCCCGCCATCACAACGCGAAATCCCGTGATAAAAAACTCGCGAACGAGGATGAGATACACGGCCCATGGGCTCGCGCGGTCTATCATCATGAGTCCTAAAAACGCGCCAAGCGTTAGCATTTTATCCGCAAGCGGGTCGATCACGGCTCCTAGTTTGGTTTTTTGATCCCATGCGCGCGCGATAAATCCGTCAAAAAAATCCGTGACGCTAGCGATCACGAATACAAGCGCGGCAAAGTAGTTCATCCAGCTAATATGCACGCCTGAGAAGGAATTTGCGCTAAGTAGCAGCCAAAACATCAGGGGTGCGAGAAATACGCGCAGGAAGGCTAGGGCGTTTGGTAAATTTAGGCTCATTTATTTTTTCTTTCTTTTGGATTTCGGGGTTTAAAATTTGACGGCGCAGTGCGGGAGTCGGCGGAAAAATCGCTTGCCTTGTTTTGGCTCGACTTTGCCCATTTCTTATTCGCGTTTTGGTTAAATTTGCTCGGCTCTTCGTCAAATTTGAGCAAATTTGGCAAATTTGGATTAAATTTAAAAGAGCCGTCCACACCGCAAAATTTGCTTGTAAATTTTAAATTTTCATCAAATTTAGCCTGTAAGCGCGTTAAATTTATAACGCCGAATTTGCCCAAAATGCGAGCAGGCGGCAAAGGCGCGTAGGCTAAATTTGCTTTTTTCATTTAAATGTAGTACCGCCGTCGATGATGAAGGTGTGGCCCGTAACCCAGCTGGCTTTTGAGCTGCACAGAAACAAACACGCACCTGCTATGTCGGTCGGCTGCCCCATGCGATTTAGCGGGCTTAGCTCGGCTGTTTTGTCGCGTACTTCCTCATAGTTGGTGAAGGCTCGCAACGCGTCCGTCTCGATTGGACCGCCGCTAACGACGTTTACGCGGATATTTTTTTCGCCAAGCTCGGTTGCCGCATAGCGCGCCATAGCTTCTACTGCAGCTTTTGCAGTGCCATGGCCTGCGTAGTTTTCGATGTAGACGAGATTACCTGTAGATGAAAGCGAGATGATACTGCCGCCGCCCGTTTTTTCCATGCGTTTTGCCGCTTCTTGCGCGCCGACTACGAATGCGTTTACGGTTGCCGTGAAAATATTATTAATACCGCGAGGGCGAAGTTTCATAAATTTCGTATATCCGCCTGCGACCGAACGACCCGAGATGATAGCGTTTGAGATGAAAAAATCGATGCGGTCGAAGTCTGCGTCGATCTCTAAAAATAGATCTTTGTAGGTCTCGGGCTCTAGTATATTTAGTGCGTAGGCTCTGGCTTTTATGCCGTACGTCGCCTCGAGCTCGGCGGCTTGGGTCTTGGCTAGCTCTTCGTTTGAGTTATATGTAAAGGCGATGTTTACGCCCTTTGCGGCGAATTCCTCCACGATGGCGCGTCCGATACCGCGCGTTCCGCCGCTGATTACTAGAGTTTTGCCTTTAAATTCGTTTTCGCAGTTCATTAAAATCCTTTTATGTTATATTGTTTTATGGTTTGTTCGATTTTTTTGAGATTTTCAGCGCTCGGCTCGCAAAGCGGCAAGCGGTACTCTAGGCTTGATATGAGCCCAGCGATGTACATAGCGGCCTTGACCGGGATCGGATTGCTCTCGCAAAACATTATTTTATTTACCGCATAAAGATCGTCGTTTATGGCTTTTGCGCGCGCAAATTCGCCTTTTAGCGCAAAGTGGGTCAAATTTGAGATCTCGTCCGGGAGCAAATTTGCCGTGACCGAGATCACGCCCCTGCCGCCATTTGAGAGGATAGGGTAATTTATCGCGTCCTCGCCGCTGATGACGGATAGGCCGGGCTCGTGCGCGAGTAGATCGACGCAGCGCTCGATGCTACCAGTGGCCTCTTTTATGCCGTAAACGTTCTCGCACTCTTTAAACAGCCTAAAAACCGTGCACGGCTGGATATCTACGCCCACGCGGCCCGGGACGTTATAGAGTAGCACCGGGATTTCGACGCTTGAGGCGATTGCTTTGTAGTGGCGGTATAGGCCTTCTTGCGTCGGTTTGTTGTAGTATGGCGCTACCGAGAGGATACCGTCTGCACCGTGATCTTGAGCAAATTTTGCTAAACCTACCGCCTCGTGAGTGGCGTTACTGCCAGCGCCCGCGAGTACTTTTACGCCGGTGTTTTTGCAGGTATTTACGGCGATTTCTATGCAGATTCTATGCTCGTCGTGCGTTAGCGTCGCACTCTCGCCTGTGGTGCCGACTGGTACGACTGCGTCGATGCCGTTTGCTATTTGTCTTTTGATTAATTTTTCATAACCGATTTCGTCTAATTTGCCGTCTTTAAAAGGCGTAATCAGCGCCGTCATAGCGCCCGTTATTGCTTTTTTATTCACTTTTTTCCTTTCTTAGGATGATCGTCGTGGATTTTTCTTTTCTTGCGTATTTTTTGCAGATTTCGTTTAGATCGGTAGGTTTTAGCGCGGCTGTTTTTTCCGGCAGCTCAAAAAGCGGCTTTATATCGCCTCTAACTAGATAACTGCCGTATAAATTTGCAACCTTCGACGCGCTATCTAGCGAGTAAATAAGATCGCTTTTTAAGCTATTTTTTATCTTGGTTATCTCGTCTTCGTCTATTTTTTGGGTTTTGGCGTTTTCTAGCACTCGCCAGATCTCTTCCTCTACGGCCTCGGCCTTGACGCCAGGATTACAAACGGCTAGTACGATGAGCAAGCTCTCGTCGATGTTGCTCATATTATAGACGTCCACGCTGTTTACGAGGCATTTTTCATCTATCAAAACGCGCTGCAAAACAGAGCTTTGCCCGCTGCCTAGATACTCGGCTAGCGCGCCCAGACGCGGCTGATCCTCGTGATTAAACGGCGGGATCTTAAAGGCAAGCGCCAGCATCTCTACTTCGCTGTCCTTGTAAATTTCAGCCCTTTTTGCGCCGTTTTGCCCAGGCTCGATGCAGTGGAGTTTTGGTAGCGGTTTTTTGTTTTTTATATTTTCAAAGTGCTTTTTACCTAGCTCAAACGCGCTTTTTTTATCTATGTCGCCGCTGATTAGAAGCATTGCATTTTGCGGCTGATAGTACGTCTCGTGAAATTCTTTTATATCATCTATCGTCCAGTTTCTGATGTCGCCGATAAAGCCGATCGGTGTCCAGTGATACGGGTGATAACTAAAAGCGACGTTAAAGAGCGTAAAGTACAAAAAGCCGATCGGAGAGTTGTCCGTGCGCCATCTGCGCTCCTCGGTCACGACGTCGCGCTCGGGCTGGAATTCTTTATCTTTTAGACTCAAATTTTCCATTATATCGGCGTAGAGCCTAAGCGCCTCGTCTAGGTTACCCTTTGAGCATTTGACGAAATAGTGCGTATAATCAAAGCCCGTGCTAGCGTTGTTTACGCCGCCAAATCCCTTTACGATCTCGTCAAATTCGCCCGCTTTCATATTTTTGGTGGATTTAAAATTTAGGTGCTCTAGCATGTGCGCGATGCCGCTTTTGCCCATGGTTTCGTTTCGCGAGCCCACGCGGTAAAACACGTCCACGCTGATGACGCTAGAACCCTTGCTAGCGGGGATGTGATAGATCTCAAAGCCGTTTTTGAGCTTTGTTTTGGAGTATTTTATAAGCATAAATTTCCTTAAATTTTGTTTTTTATATCGCAGCCCACCGCTTCGCTAATTGAGGCGAAATTATCCTCTTTTAAAAGCTTTAAAATACCTTCGTTTATCTGTTTTGCGATGTTTGGACCCTTAAAGATGAAGGATGTGTAAATTTGAACCAAATTTGCGCCTGATTTTATGCGCGCGTATGCCTCCTCGGCGCTGTCTATGCCGCCGCTTGCGATCAAAACCGTCTTGCCGTAAAGCTCGCTAGCTACCGCACTAAAAAGCTCGCGAGAGCGTTTGGTGATGACCTTGCCGCTTAGTCCGCCGAAATTTTGTAAATTTGGCGACTTTGATAGCGAATAATCCACACTCGTATTATTTACGATGACGCCTTTTGCGCCGCATTCTACGGCCGTTTTGCAGATCTGCACGGCTTTGTCGTCGTCCATATCGGGCGCGATTTTAAAGATTATCGGTTTTTTTGCGATCGGCGTAAGGCGCGCAAAGAGGTCTTTTATAAAGCTATCTTCTTGCAGTTCGCGTAGGTTCGGGGTGTTTGGCGAGGAGACGTTGATGACGAAGCAGTCGCAAATTTCGTTAAATTTGGCGACTAAAATTTCGTAGTCCTTGATCGCTTCTTCATTTGGCGTGATTTTATTTTTGCCGATGTTGGCAAAAAGCGGTATCGCAAACGGATAGAGCTTGCCGACGCGTGCGTTCAGAGCGTCTGCGCCTTCGTTGTTAAAGCCCATCGCGTTTTGTATACTCTCTTCTTCGATTAAGCGAAAAAGGCGAGGTTTTGCGTTGCCCTCTTGCGGTTTTGGCGTCACGGTGCCAAACTCCACGTGCCCAAACCCGAGCGCTGCCAGCGGACGCAGCATGGTGGCATTTTTATCAAAGCCACCGGCGATTCCAACTGGGTTTAAAAAGCTAGTTCCTAGCAAATTTTGCGAAAGAGCCGCGTCCGTGACGACGCAGTTTTTGGCGACGATGCTATAAAGTCCCGGAAATACGCAGTCTGAGATACTTAGCGTTTTTTCTACGATTTTGTGAGCGGTTTCGGGGTCAAATTTAAAAAATATGGATTTTAGCGTTTCGTAATTCAAATTTTATCCTTAAATTTTGAGCGATTTTATCAAATTTAGGCTTAAACAAGGGCTTCGCCTTTTAGTTTCGCGTAAATTTCGCAGCTCTTGCTAAGCGCCTCGTCAGTATCAAAACCAACCACTTTTCCGCCGCTGATAACGGCGATTTTATCGGCATTTTGCACCGTGCTTAGGCGGTGCGCGATGATAAATATTATCTTTTCTTTTTGTAAATTCGCGATGGCTTTGGTTATTTGCTGTTCGCTTTCGTTATCCAGGGCGCTCGTAGCCTCGTCAAATATCAAAATCTGCGGATCGTCGTAGAGCGCGCGGGCGATGGCGATACGCTGGCGCTGGCCGCCTGAGAGATTGGTGCCAAATTCATTTAAAACGGTCTGAGCGCCCTGGGGCAAATTTGACACGAAATCATAAGCGTTTGCGGTTTTTAGCGCGAGCTCGACCTTGGCCTCGTCGTATTCGCGGCCGTAGGCGACGTTGTTTGCGACCGTGTCGTTAAAGATATAGACGCGCTGGGTAACTAGGCCGATATTTTGCCTAAGCGAACCTAGATCGAAATTTTTGATATTTTCGCCGTTTATCTCGATCGCTCCGCCGTTTGCGTCGTAAAATCTCATGAGCAGGTTTACGACCGAGCTTTTTCCGCCGCCGCTACTACCCACGAGTGCTACGGTTTGGGATTTGCTCGCGCTTAGATTTATGCCTTTTAGCACCTCTTTATCGTCGTAATTTAGCCTGACGTCTTTAAAATTTATCAAATTTATTTCAGACGGCACCGGTTTGTCGCCGCTTAAAATTTGAGGCTCTTTATCAAGTAGCTCAAAGGTTCTCTCGGCCGCGACCACGGCGTCTTGCATTTTGTTATAAAGGCCTGAAATGCGTTTAATAGGCGTATAAAGCATGAAAAGCGCGGTTAGAAACGAAAAGAAGCTTCCCATCGTCAAATTTCCGTCTATGACCTCTTTGCCGCCGATAATGACGACCGCCGCGACGCCCACGGAGCCAAAAATTTCCATCATCGGGCTTACCATCTCGTTTACTTTTACGCTTTTTAAATTTAGCTTGAAAAATTTTGCGTTTTCGTCGGTAAATTTGGCGTGCTCAAACTCCTGCGCGTTGTTTGCTTTGATGATTTCGATGTTGGTAAAAATTTCGCTCAGCTTCGAGCTGATGTCGGAGGTCTTTTCCTGCGAGGCGCGGGAGATTTTTTTCATCTTTTTTGCGAGTCTTGAGAGCGGATATACGGCTGCAGGCATGATAACTAGCGCAAAAAACGCAAGCTGCAAGCTCTGATAAAGCACGACGCAAAGTAACCCGACGATCGTGATAGCCTCGCGGATGAGCTCTGGGATCATGGAGCTAACGATACTTCTGATGCGGTCGATGTCGTTGATATTTCGGCTGATTAGCTCGCCCGTACGGTAGTCGTTAAAAAACTTCATATCCAAATTTAGCAGGTTTTTTAGCAGCTTTTCGCGAAATCTCCTCACGATATCCTGCCCGATGTACGCGGTAAAATAGGCCTGCAAAAACGTCCCAAGCCCCTTTAAAAAGTAAATCGCTATGATGGCGTAGGGCAAAAGATAAAGCAGGTCTTTGTTTTTTTCGATGAAAATTTTATTTAACACAGGCTCGATCACCCACGCCGACGCGGCCGTACCGCCGCTAGCCATCAGCATGCCCGCAATCGCGATGATAAAATACGAAATATAATCCCTAAAATAGGGCGCAAACCGCCGCAAGACCTCTTTTAGGCTCATCTGCTTCATATCTTTTCCCACATGCAGCCGTTTGGAGTATCCATGAGGCTGATGCCGTTTGCGGATAGCATATCGCGGATTTTATCGGATAGCTCGTAGTTTTTTGCTTTTTTGGCTTCATTTCTTTGATTTATCAGATCCTCGATATAGGCTCGTTTTTCGTCGCTCACGCCAAACTGAAAATACTCAAATACGTCCACCTGCAAGATGCCTAGCACTCGCGCTATCAGCTCCAAATTTGCCGCGACCTCGCCTTTTTTGGCTTTGTCTTTAGGATTTGCGTCCAGTTCGTCGTTTGCGCTGCGGACAAACTCGTCTACGCTAGCAAGGGCTTTTGAGGTGTTTAGATCGTCCCCCATCGCGGACATAAATTCGCTCTTAAATTTATCGTTTGCGCTCAAATTTGCCGCCGCGCCCAAAACTCGTTTTTTTAGACGGTAAATTTTATCCAGGCGCTTTTTTGCCGCGCTTAGATCGTCTTCGCTAAAGTTAAAATTCGCTCTGTAGTGGCTAGAAATCAGATAAAATCTCACCGCCTCGCCCAAATTTCGCTCTAGCGCATCTTTAACGAAAAAGCTATTTCCCAGGCTCTTGCTCATTTTTTCGTTATTTACTTGGATAAAGCCGTTGTGAAGCCAGTATTTAGCCAGGCTTTTATGCTCGGCACAGCGGCACTGCGCAGCCTCGTTTTCGTGATGAGGAAAGAGCAAATCAAGCCCGCCCGCGTGGATATCGATTTCAAATTTTTCGCCGCTAGATAGGTGCTTTTTTATCATCGCGACGCACTCGGTGTGCCAGCCTGGGCGACCGCGGCCAAACGGGCTTTCGTACCATTTCTCGTCAAATTTCCACAGCACGAAGTCTTTTTCGTCCTTTTTTTCGTCGCTACTAGCCACGCGAGCGACATTTGCCTCGGTGTCAAATTTACCGCTCAGGCTCAGATACTGCGCGTCTTTTGCGGTGTCAAAGTATATGCCGTCGCCCGCGATCCCATAAGCAAAGCCGTTTTTTAGCAAAATTTCGATGTACTCTATCATCTCTTTTAGCGTCTGCGTCGCTTTTGGCTTGACGTCTGGCTCAAGCACGTTAAGTGCGCTCATATCGCGCTCATAGCTTGCGATGTATCTATCCGTGATCGCTTCTAAACTCTCGCCGCTCTCACTCATTTTCTTTAAAATTTTATCGTCGATGTCGGTGTAGTTTCGCACGAATTTGACCTTGTATCCAAGCTCGCTTAACGTGCGTCTAAGCAAATCAAAGCTAATCGCGCTTTTGGCGTGTCCTAAATGCGCATCGTCATAAACCGTCGGCCCGCAGACGTAAATGCGCACAAAGTCGCTTTTTACAGGCTCAAATTCTACTTTTTTTCTCTTTACGCTATCAAAAATTTGCATCTAAAAATTTCCTTAAAAATATCAAAATCACTGCTTCTAAAACCAAAACCGCGCTTAAAAGCGTTATTTTTTTAGGCTCAATTATAGCTAAAAATTTCCTTATCCCAAAAAATTTGACGTTTAAAGCTAGCGTCAAAAACCCGCCTAGCGAGCTAGCAAGCGCTAGTCCGAACGCACCGTAAATTTGCATCAGCGCGACTGCTAAAACGAGGTTAAAAACGAGCGTTATAACGGCTATTTTAGAGGCTAGCTTTTGCTGTAAATGCGCATAAAGCCAAAGCGAGAAAAGTTTAGCAAGCCCAAAAGGCAAAAGCCCGATCATATAAGCGGCCAAAACGCTTGCGGTCGCTGCCGTATCGGATGCCGTAAAGCTTCCGCGCTCAAAAAGCAGCTTGATGATAGGACCTGCTAAAATAATGCCGCCGATAGCCGCCGCAAAAAGCAGAAAATATAAAATTTCAAAGCTTTTTCGCATCCATTTTAGAGCTTCGGCTTCGTTGCCGGCCTTGATCTGGCGCGTGATTTTAGGAAAAAGCGCCGTCGAAAGCGCGATCGCAAATATCGCTAAAGGCAGCTGAAAAATGCGGTTGGCGTAAAAAAGATAGCTGATCGAGCCAGCTGCCAAAAACGATGCTAGCCACGTATCCATAAACGAGCTTAGCTGCATCGCGGACGATCCCACTAGGCCGTGGAAAAAGTTGCTAAAAAAGCCCCTCGTATCGGCCCTTTTGCCGCGGGCAAATTTAACTAAGCCGCCAAAAAATAGCTTTGAGATTCCATTAAATTTAAGAGCGATAAGGTGCGCTATGAGCTGCAAAATACCGCCTACAACGACGCCGAAACTCAGATAATAAGCCACGATTTTAGGCTCTTGTCCGCGAGCCAAAATCAAAGAGCCGATCATAGCTAAATTTAGCAAAGCGGTCGAAAATGCCGTCGTCGCAAAGTGTCCTCGGTACTGCAAAAGCGAGGCTAAAAAAGTAACGGCAAAGATGAGGGCCAGGTAGTAAAAGTTGATTTTTACGAGCGGGACGGCTTCGTTTATGTCGTTAGGCGCTAAACCGGTGGCAATAACGGCGGTAAAAAACGGGGCGAATAAATTTACCAAAAGTGTGAGAATGCCGATAAAGGCTAGAAATTTAAGAAAAATCTCGGCGCTAAAGAGCGATTTTTTGTTTGATTTCGTAAAATTTGGCAAAAAAGCGTTGGCAAATGCCCCCTCGCCAAAGATACGGCGCAATAAATTTGGTATCTTAAACGCGATGAAAAATATATCGCTGTAAATGCCCGCACCTAAAGTAGAAGCCGTGAGCAAGTCGCGCACAAGCCCTAAAACTCGCGAAACCATGATGCCGATGCTATTTGAAAAAAAGCCCTTGATAAACACGAAAATCCTAGTAAATTTTTAGCGCAATGATAGACAAATTTAGTTTTAAAAGACGTAAAATCAAGAGTTTTTAATGAAATTTTAGAGATAATCGACTAAAAATCAAAAAATTGCGAGAGTATCACGTGCCAGAAAACCAAAATGCGCAGCAAAACTTCCTAGCCGAGACGGAGGTCGAGACCGCCAATCCGTACGGCGAGATATTAAATTTAGCAAAACACTTCGGCGTCGATAGCAAATTTATAGATTTTGATATCATGGAAATCAAAACCGAGTGCAAGGTGGTGGGCGAGAGCCAACCTCGCCAAGTCCCTGCGGAAAAACTAAATATCTTTGACGACGATAAATTTTTTGTAGAAAAAGTAGAAAGCATAAAACAAAACTATCTGGTTAAATTTTACGACACGAGGCAGGTAAAACCAACGCCTTTGCCTAATGTCGCCATAAATGCGAATAAAAATTTAACTAAAATTTTAGCCACCGTTTCGCAAAACGCCGACACGGTTTATTTTAAAGAATTTGACAAAAAGCTGATAAATTTTATCTACAAAAAGCTGATAAAAGTAGGCATCCTGGTTGGCATCAGAAACAAAACGATGCTAGAAGAGGTCGCTAAAATTTATTCGGTTTTAAGAGTAAAAGAATTTATCGACAAAGACTACTCCTTTGTCGTAACTGCAGGCGTAAACGTAAATCCGTCGGCGGATGATGCGCTAGTGTTTCACTATAAAAATAAAAATAAATCCACTGACGAAAACGACAAGATCGACTATTCAAATAGGGGCTATTTATTGGGCGTAACCGAAAATGAATTGATATTTGAATACGTGAAACTAAGAGAAGGCGCAAACGGCCGTGATGTGCGAGGAAAACTTTTGCCTACTCAAAAAGCCAAAGCTACTATAGCAAAAATGCCAGAACATACAGAAAATATTTACTCAAAAGAAGATGAGGAAGGAATAAAATTCTTTTCAAAAAAATCCGGTTACGTACAGGAAGAAAAGGGCGTTTTTGATATTAAAGACGAGCTTGACGTAAATGAAATTTCGTTTAAGACTACCGGCTCGGTAGATACTGGGCTTGATACAAACGTAACTTTAAACGTAAAAGAAAAGGATCTAACAAAAGATGCCATAGGTACCGGAATGACGGTCGAAGCAAACGAGATAAATATAGAAGGAAACGTAGCCGCAAATGCGGTGGTGAAAGCAAATAAAGTAGTAATCGGCGGACAAACCCACGCTAAAGCTCTCATTGAAGCAAAAGATGCGAAAATAGCCGTACATATCGGTAGCTTTGACGGAGAATACGTCGAGATAGATAGGCTAGAAGGCGGCAAAGTAAAAGCTAAAAAAGTCGTGATAAAATCGGCGATCGGCGGAGAGATAATCGCCGAAAGCGTCATCATAGACACGCTCGTATCAAACTCAAACATCATAATCGCCGACACGTTAGAAATAAAAAAACTAAAGGGCGTAAATAATAAAATTTTAGTCGATTTTAGTATGATAAAAAACACGGGCGAACAGATAAACGAGCGCATGGCAAAGATAAAAACCATCAGAGAGCAGATCGTAAAAATGCCGCGCACTTTGGAGTCTAAAAGATGCGTTATCGAGGAAAACAAAGGCCCGATAAACGTCATAAAAGCTAAAATCGAGGAGCTAAAAAGCACTAACAACACTCCGCCAGTAACATTTATGAAAAAACTAAAAGAGTATCAGCAGCTGGTACACGAGTATAACGCGCTTTTAAAGGAATTTCGCGAAAAAAAAGCCGCGATCGCCGAGCTAAAAAGCGAGATAGCCAATATTCAAGACGGAATATTTAGCTCAAAAGTGATAAATCACAGCAATTGGCGCGAATTTAACGAGATAAAATTTAGGCTCGTCGATCCTGCTCGCGACATCACGTACAGCACCCGCGAAAACGAAATCGCTCGAGTCATAACGATAGCCAAGGTCGAGACCGAGGATGGCGATATAGACTACGTAGTTAAGAAAAACAACAACGTCAGAAAGGCCTAAATTTGCCTCTTTTTTTAAAATTTGAAAGCGAATTTTACAAGTGCGAGCAAAGTAGCGACAAGCTAACTATAAATCTAAAAAACGACTGGAACTACAAGCTACCGGCTCAAATTTGGACCCAAACGGCCGCGCTTATCGGCTCAAAGAAATTTAACAAAATCGTTTTAAATTTTAAAGAGGTAAAAGAGCTTGATTACGCAGCGGCACTGTTTTTTAAAAATACCTTTTTAAATGCCAGCAAAGAGTACGAGCTCGTAAATTTAACTCCCCACGCGCAAAAGATTTTTGATTCGATAAATAGCGAAGTAAATCCCAAAATAAAGCAGATCATAAACTCCAAACCGCACGGAAATCCATTCTCTCAAATCGGCAAAAATTTGACCGCGTTTTTTGCGGGATTTTGCGCGTTTTTAAATTTCATAGGCGAGTTTTTGGTCAAATTTAGCAAGATATTTATGTTAAAAAATATCCGCGCGAAGGAAATTTTGGCTTATTTTGAAGATGCGGGCATAAAGTCCGTTTTTATCGTGTGCCTCACCTCTTTTCTCATCGGTATCGTGCTAGCATATCAGGGCTCGAGCTTGCTTGAGCGTTTCGGCGCTACGATAATAATCGTTGAAATGATGGGGCTTTTGACCCTGCGCGAGATAGCTCCGCTCATCGCCGCCATCATCGTTGCCGGGCGCCTGGCGTCAAGCTTTACTGCGCAAATCGGCGTTATGAAAATCACCGAAGAGATCGATGCGATGAAAACGATGGGCTTTGATCCGTTTAAATTTCTAGTTTTGCCTCGCGTGATCGCTCTTATCGTAGCTATGCCGCTTATCGTGTTTTTAGCCGACGTGGCGGGGATACTAGGCGAGATGGTCGTAATGGAAAACTACCTAAACATCAGCTTTGATAGCTATCTGGCGAGATTTGGCCAAGAGGTGGATATAAAGCATCTTTACGTCGGGCTTTTTAAGGCTCCGTTTTTTGGCGTCGTGATCGCGTTTATCGGCTGCATGAGAGGCTTTCAGATCAGCGGAAACACCCAAAGCGTGGGCACATATACGACCGTGAGCGTTGTAAATGCGATATTTGGCGTGATCATGGTCGACGCGCTGTTTTCGATTATTTTCACGCAGCTAGGCATATAAATGATAATAAAAGCGACTGATTTAACGACGAAATTTGGAGACCGAGTGATTCACGACGGACTAAATTTCCACGTAAACGAGGCTGAAATTTACGGGCTGCTCGGCGGTAGCGGCACGGGCAAATCGACGCTGATGAAAACGATGATATATCTAAAGGAACCAAGCGCCGGCAAGGTCGAGATGCTGGGGCGCGATCTGTGGTCGCTAGACGAAGCGGCTAGGCAGGAAATGAAGCTAGCTTGCAGCGTGATGTTTCAGTTTGGTGCGCTTTATACCTCGATGAACGTGCTAGAAAACATCTACATCCTGCTAAAAGAGTATAGCGGTATGAGCGAGCGTTCGATGCGCGAGATAGCGATGTTTTGGCTACAAAAAGTAGGCCTTAGCGAAAACGTCGCGCTGCAATACCCAAGCGAGCTAAGTGGCGGTATGAAAAAGCGCGTGGCGATGGCTAGGGCTCTAGTGCTAAGTCCTAAAATTTTGTTTTTAGACGAGCCAAACTCGGGCCTTGATCCAAGCAGCGCGCGCGCCTTTGACGAGTTAGTGGTCGAGCTGCGAGATACGCTTGGCGTCACGGTCGTGATGGTAACGCACGATATAGACAGTATTTGCATGATTTTGGATAGATTTTTGATACTTCAAGATAAAAAGATAGCCTTCGAGGGGACGTTTGAGCAGCTGATGCAAATGCCCGAAAATCCGCTCGAAGAGCTTTTAAAAACAAGGAAAAACGGTGGGAAATAAAATAAATTATACTTTGATAGGTCTCTTTTTCGTGTTTGTCGTGAGCGCTCTTGGCGTCACGGCATGGTGGATGGGCGGATACGGAAAAAAGGCAGATGATTATAGGTCGTATTTCATCAAAACCACAAGCTTGCCAAGCGGTATCAAAAAAGACTCCACGGTCAAATTTATCGGCGTAGATGCGGGCACGGTCAAGGATATTCGCTTTGCCGACGAAAAAGAAGCCCTCATCGAGCTTGAGCTCTCCGTGAGAAAAGATATACCGATAAGAACCGATAGCACGGCGTCTGCGGAGATACAGGGCATCACGGGTATCGGCTATCTAAATATCTCGCGCGGTAGCATGGATAGCCCGCTCTTTGATAAAAACAAAAAGGCCTACATCGGACTTGAAGCGAGTTTTTTTGACAAAATAGGCAATAGGGCAGAGTATTTAACGCAAAATTTAGAGTCAACATTTAAAAATATCAATAAATTTTTAAGCGACGAAAACGCGGCTAAATTTTCGTCTATCCTAGTTTCGGTTGATGAAGCCGCGAAAAAGATAAATGCTGGAAATCTCGATATAAACGCGACTATCGCAAACGCAAACGAGGTTTTGTCTAATGCAAATTTGACGCTAAACGAGCTAAAAAAAGCGCTAAAAAACGCCTCGGGCACGCTTGAGTTTGTAAATGCATTTACGACCAAGGCCACGGACGCCGCGCAAGCGCTCAAAAATCTACAAACCGCGATAGCAGAAAAGATAAAAAGCGGCGAATATGACGTAAAAGACGCGCTAAATACGATTGGCGACGAGACGGAAAGGACGCTGCTAAGCTTTCAAAAGCTCATTTCGGATTTTAGAAACACCCTTTTTAGACTCGAGGACGATCCGTATGATTTTTTCTTTAAAGACACGCAGAAAAAGGACGAAAAATGAAAATTTTAAGCACGGTTTTAGCTCTGGCGGCACTGTTTTTTAGCGGTTGTAGCGTTTTGGCAAAGCCTGCGCCCAGGACGAATTATTTTATGCTAGGCAGCACGGAGGATAAATTTAAAGAGTGCGAAAACAAGCCCGAAAAAACGGTTTTTATCGAGGAGGTGCGGGTTTTTGGTGCGTATGAGAGCCGTGAAGTCCTAAAGGTAGACGCAAACGGCGAGATCCGTCCGCTAAAAAATATCAAATTTTTAGCGCTCCCAAGCGAGATGACGAGGCGAAATTTGATCATAGCCGCGAGCGATCAGTGCGCGTTTAAGCCCTCTTTTAAAAACGCGGACATTAACGTAAAGTCAAATTTACTCACGCTTCAAATCAAAGACCAAAAGGCGCAAATTTCGATGATGTTTAGCTTTTTTAAAGATGGCAAAGAGCTAAAAAGCATCGTGCTAAGCTCGCAAAAAGACGCAGGCGCGGACGAGGGCGAAATCGCGATGAAGGCGCTAAACGCCGCCTTTAGCGAGGTTACGGATAAATTTTTGCAAGAATTAATCAAATTTTAGAGATAATCGCAAATTTTAAAGGAAAACGATGATAAAAGCGATCGAGGGCGTCATAACCAAAAAAGAGCCCGCAAATCTCATCTTAAAGACGGCCGGCGGCGTGAGCTACGGCGTGGCGATCTCGCTTTTTTGCTCGGCGAAACTCGAGCGAGGCCAGAGCGTGGAGCTAAACATCACGCAGATCATCCGCGAGGATGCGGACTTGCTTTACGGATTTTTAGATAGTAACGAACAAAAGATGTTTGAGACGCTGATAAAACTAAGCGGTATCGGCGCGGCGACTGCGATGGCGGTGTGCTCGAGCCTAAATCCCAACGCATTTTTAAACGCGGTTAAAAGCGGAGACGCTACGGCGCTGCAAACAGTGCCAGGCATCGGCGCAAAGACTGCTAGACGCATCATCGCCGAGCTTAGCGACGCAAAGATGACGATGGATGAAAATCTGCCTAGCCATCAGCACGAAGCGATCTTAGCTCTGGAGAGTCTTGGCTTTAAAAGAGAAAAGATAACCAAGGTGCTTAGCGAGTGCGACGCGCAAAATACGGGCGAACTCATCAAACAAGCTCTAAAAAAACTAGCATAAAAAAGGAAAAGATATGAAATTTGCTGTGATATTCGGTGCAAAAAGCTACGAACACGAGATCAGTATCGTGAGCGCCATAGCCCTAAAAAAGGTGCTAAAAAACGAGCCTTTGTTTATATTTTGCGATAAATTTAGAGAATTTTACCTGATAAACGGCGCCGATATGAAGGCGAATTTCTTTAGCTCGGGCAAGTATAAAAACGCCAAAAAGCTCACTCTAAAACAGGGCGGATTTTTCGCGGGCGGGCTGCTCGGCGAGAAGAAGATCGAGGCGGACGTGTTTATAAATTTAGTCCACGGCATGGACGGCGAGGACGGCAAGATCGCTGCGCTACTCGAGTTTTACGGCCTTAGTTACATCGGCCCTCGCGTGGAAGCTAGCGCGCTAAGTTACAATAAGGAGCTAACCAAACTACTCGCACAAAAAGCGGGCGTAAAAACCCTAAACTATGAGGTTGTAAGCAGAATAAAGGCGCCTAGTCTGCCACTGCCCGTGATCCTAAAGCCGCTCCGACTGGGAAGCTCGATCGGAGTAAGCGTGATAAAAGACGCCGGCGAGCTAGAATACGGCCTAGATGTGGCGTATGAGTTTGACAAGGAGATCCTGGTAGAGCCATTTATCGAGGGCGTAAAGGAGTACAATCTAGCGGGCTGCAAGGCGGACGGCGAGATCAAATTTTCCATAATCGAAGAGCCCAAAAAGAAGGAATTTCTAGACTACGAGCAAAAGTATATGAGCTTTTCAAACGAGAGCAGGGCGCGCGAGGCCGACATCAGCGCAGAGCTAGCCACCAAGCTAAAACAAAGCTTTGAGCGCATCTACAACTGCGGCTTTGACGGGGCGCTGATACGCTGCGACTTTTTCGAGGTAAACGGCGAAGTCTATCTAAACGAGATAAATCCAAACCCAGGCAGTATGGCCAATTATCTATTTGACGACTTTGAGGGGACGCTAGGTCGCCTCGCCGCAAGCTTGCCAAAAGAACGCGAGATAAATATCGACTACAAATTTATTAACTCCATAACGTCGGCAAAAGGCAAGTTGTAAATTTTTTGCGGCTGAATTTCATAAATTTGACATTTGTTTTCCGCCTTAAACGGATTGTTTTGGGCGGCTTTTTAAATTTTTACGCTTTATCGTATCGCTAATAAATTTGGTCGGTAGTTTTGAAATTTAGCGATTATGGCGCTTGCCGGGTAAAATCGCGGCTTATTTTTCAACATTTTATATTGCAAAATCGCCAATTTAGGCCAAATTTAACTCGCTTTATTATTTGATGAAGCGGCTATTTTCATCAAATTTTACCACCTCGTCTTTGATATACTCGCAAATTTCACTTCAAAAATATAAAACGCTCTAAAATAAATTTTAAAGAACATAATGCGCTATTATATTTTAATTTGAATTTAAAGATAATATGCTATATTTTACACAAAATTTTACGTAAAGAGCAGAAATGACTACTTTTAGCAAAGATGAAATTTACACGGCTACCGAAGTGGTGCGAAATTTCAGCGCCGTTTTAGGCAAGGTCGGCAAGGCGCAGATGAAGCGCGCCGTGATCGTTAAAAATAATAAATTTGAAGCCGTGCTGCTAAATATGGGCGAATACGAGCGCCTATGCGAGGCCGTCGAGGTGCTCCAAAGTATATATGAGGCTAAAAAACGAGCCGGAAGCGGCGAATAATGGCAGTCAAAGAGATAAAATACGGCGGCAAAATTTACCGCATTAGCTACGAAACCATAAATCCCGCAAACAAGGACGTTGCGCTATTTTTGCACGGCTGGGGCGCAAACAAAGAGATCATGAAAAAGGCTTTCGGCGCGTATTTTAAGGACTTTCGGCACGTTTACGTCGATATGCCGGGCTTTGGCGCGAGCAGTATGCACGGCGCGCTAGCAACAAAAGACTACGCAAAAATCATGAAATCATTTTTGGACGAGCTTGGCGCGAATCCTAAAATCATCTTCGGACATAGCTTCGGCGGTAAGGTCGCAACCCTGCTAAACCCCCAATATCTCGCACTTTTAAGCTCGGCAGGCATCGTAGCTAAAAAGCCGCTTTGGGTGCGATTTAAGATCGCTTTGTTTAAGTTTTTAAAACTATTTGGCCTTGGATTTTTATACAAATTTTTCGCCACAAAAGACGTAAAAGGCATGAGCAAAACGATGTACGAGACGCTAAAAAACGTCGTTGACGAGGACTTTAGCTCTAAATTTGCAGACTTTGGCGGTAAGGCGTTTATATTTTGGGGTGAAGAGGACAAGGCCACGCCTCTAAAAAGCGGCGAACGCGTAAGTCGCCTTATCAAAAACAGCGAATTTCACGCACTAAAGGGTGATCATTTTTTCTTTTTACTTCACGCGCGCTACATCGACGGCGTCGTGAACGCGGGGTTAAATTTGACAGATTTGGACGATGAAAGCGGGATCGAGAGCGTAAAAATTTTAAGCCCGAAAAACCGTGAAAATTTGAGCGAGGAAACCTGGAGCACCGACGAAAATGGCGATCTTAAAAATGCTACCGAGCAAAATTTGGCCGAACCTGCTCGTGCGAATTTGGAGACGAGCGTTAAAACCATCTCTCAAAACAGCCTCTTTGACGAGCAACCACAAAGCGGCGGCCTTGTGGATCAAAAGCCGCAATTTGACGATGTAAGCCCTAAAAACGGTCAAATTTTTAAAGAAAATTTGTTTGACGAGCAAGAAAGCGTGCAAGACAAACCTGAGCCTAAAAACGACGTTTTAAACAGTGACGAGCAAAATCAAATTTTGCCAAAAGATAAGCAGGGCGATCAAAAAATCCCAAAAAAGCCGGTGCAGCAAACGTTTGACTTAAGCTAGCGCCTTGGATTACGATATCAGCATCAAATTTATGCGGGTTTGGCAGGCCTGCATCAAATTTACGAGCTAAATTTAAGCCCAAAATCTGTAAAATTTCGGCTGATAAATTTGCATTTTTGTGACACCGATAAAGCAGGGCGGCTAAATTTGGCTCTCAAATTTAACAGAAAAAAATATCAAAATTTATGCTAAGCCTGCAAAAGCAAACCGCAAAACGCCAAATTTTGCAAAAAAGGGCGCGAACAAAAGCCCGCTTAAGCGAACCTAGGAGAAAAAATGAACGAAACCCTTATAAATATCAGCCTTGCCGCGACGCAGATTTTATTTACGTTTGCGCTGGGATTTTATCTCATCACCTGCCTTCAGTGGTTTTCCTACAAGTTTGAGCGCGTGCTGTTTCACTTCACCAGGCCGCTGTGGCACGTATTTTTCCTCATCGTGCCGATCGTGCTTTTTTATGGGGCGGAGCGATTTTTCTGGATTTATTTTTACTTTGCGCTGGTACCGAGCCTCGCTCTTTGGCATAAAAAGCTCGATAAAAAGCTGGTTTTTACACCTAGAGTCAAGCGATTTTTTGTTATCTTAGCACTCGCCGTTATCACTAGCTACGGCGTTTATTTCGCGACGCAGTACCGCGTAAATCTAGGCGTCGTCCTGCCGCTCGTGGTATCTTTTGTGATTAGCTTTTTGCTGGAAAAGGCAAAATTTAAAGCCTACGAAAACAGCGCGCGCAAAAAGCTAGCCTCGATGTCGGAGCTCAAAATCATCATGATAACGGCGAGTTTTGGCAAAACCAGCATCAAAAATTTCCTCTTTGAGCTGCTCAAAAACGACTTCGCCTGCCGCAAAACCCCTCGTAGCGTAAACACGCTAGCAGGCCTCATCCAAGACGTAAATAACGAGCTTGCCGCCGGTACGCAGATCTATATCGCCGAGGCGGGCGCGCGTTTAAAAGGCGACATCGCACAGATCACGGAGTTTTTGAACCCGCAGATCGCCATAGTCGGCGAGATCGGCGCGCAGCATATCGAGTATTTTAAGACGCTTGAAAATATCCGCGCTACAAAGCTCGAGGCTCTTGGTTCAAAGCGCCTAGAAAAGGCTTTTGTACACAGTAGTACGCAGGCAAACGAGAGCGAAAAGATAGAAATTTACGATAAAGATCTAAGCGGCGTGGAGGCGAGCTTAGACGGAGTTAAATTTAAGCTTGGCGAGAGGGAATTTCACTCGCCGCTGCTTGGCAAATTTAACGCCGCAAACCTAGCCGTCTGCGTCAAAACCGCGCTATATTTGGGATTAGACGAAGCAAGGATTGCCACAGCTCTAGCGCGTCTAAAAAACGTCGAGCACAGACTTGAGCGCATCGATGCTGGTGGCAAAATCATCATCGACGACGGCTTTAACGGGAACTTTAACGGTATGAGCGCGAGCTACGAGCTGGTCGCCGGCTACGAAGGGCGCAAGGTGCTCGTGACGCCCGGCATCATGGAGAGCAGCGACGAAGAGAACGAAAAGCTAAGCAAAATCATCAACAAGACCTTTGATATCGTCATGCTAACAAGCTCGCTAAACGCCGTCGCGCTACTAAAGCACCTAAATAGGCCAAAAGTCATCGTTATCAAGGACAAATCAAAAATGCAAGAAGCCATGGCGCAAAATACTAGAGCCGGCGATCTGATCCTTTTTTCAAACGACGCTCCGAGCTTTATGTAGGCGTAAATTTGATGGTTTTGGGCGATAGAGATAAATTTGATAGCGCCACTTCTGACTTTTTAAATTAAAATTTGAAGTTTAGTTAAATTTGGCATTTTCAAGGCGCAGGTTTTGCTAAGCGCCGATTGCGGCAGATGAAAGATAAAATAGGGCGGCTAAATTTAAACGACTTTAAATTTCACATCGGTCAAATTTGCCGTCAAATTTAAATCCCCGCACTAGCCATCCCAGCCTCGATCAAAAACTGGCTGGGCTGATAGTTTATTTTTTTGATTTTGTCGTATTTGGCGTAGCTTAAAATCAGCTCGTCGCGTGCGCGAGTGACCGCGACATAAAAGAGCCGCCGCTCCTCCTCGAGCGAGCCGCCCATGCTCATGAGTTTGAGGTTCGGGAAGCGATTTTGCGCGAGATCGACTACGAAAACGAGGTCAAACTCAAGCCCCTTGCTCGCGTGCACGCTTAGCAAATTCACACCTTCGCCGCTGCTCATCTCGCTACTGCCTAGTGTGATAAAGTTATAAAATTTCTCCGCCTCCGAGTAGTTTTTGGCCAGTTCGCCCAGCACCTCGAGCTTGCCCGCGATGCGTTCTAGAGCCTCTTTTTTTAGCGTTTCGTCGACGTTGCCGTTTTTTTGCGTGGCGCGCTTGGTTGCGAGATTGTCGGCGATGAGGGCGTAAATTTTGCTATTTTTGAGATCCTCTATCAGCGAGGTCGGGCGTGAGTGGCGTTTGGCGGCGTTTAAAAAGTTGTAAATTTCATACAAAAACTGCCCGCCGCTCTCGCTTAGTTTTTGCATTTTTAAAATCGGATGCGCGAAAAATTTCTCGCTAAAGTTAAATTTAGCAAAGCGAGACTTCTCTCCGACCTCGTCAAGCTCGTCAAAAAGCCCCAGCTGGTAGTTTTTGGTCTTTTTGGCAAAGGCCTCCACGCTCTCATCAGGCTGCAAAAATCCGCGCACGACGTCGCCGTGTCCAACCTTGCTCAGCACCTCGAAAATCTCCTTGCTAAGCGCCGCACCGACGCCTTTTGCGTATTCGCATACGTGGATAAAGGCCATAATGTCCTTTGGGTTTATGAGGATGCCTAGTAGATCCATCGCCGCGCGCACCTCGCGGCTCTCAAAAAAACTCACACCGCCCTTGCGCTTGGAGCCGATACCAAGCTCCCGTAGCGCGACTTCTAGGCCGTCGGCGCTTGAGTTGTTGCGAAAGATGATAGCGATGTTTTCTTTTTTGTATTTGCTGACGGCGATGACCTGCGCGATGTTTGAGTATTGGTCGAAAAGCTCGTTGTAAACTAGCAGCTTTGGCGAGGTAAATTTGCCCTCGCGGCCGACGACCAGCTTTTTTTCGTAAAGGCGCGGGTTGTTTGCGATGACTTTGTTGGCTAGAGCCAGGATCGCGGAGCTACTGCGATAGTTGATGTTTAGCGCGTAGATTTTAGCGTCTGCGAATCGGTCCTTAAACGAGCCGATGATCTCGATGTTTGCGCCGTTAAAAGCGTAAATACTCTGGTCAAAATCCCCGACGCAAAAAAGGCTTTTCGTCTCAAAAGCGCTGATTAGCGAGCCTTGCAGCGAGTTTGTGTCCTGATACTCGTCGACTAAGATTTCTTCAAATTTTAGCGGCGCACCTTTTCTCAGTTCGTTACGCATTTTGATAAGCAAGTCATTAAAATCCGCGTAGCCAAATTTGCTCTTTTCCTCCTCAAATTCGCGCAAAACGTCCTCGTAAATCTCGGCATAAACGCCTTGCTCGTCGCTTCGCTCCTTTAGCCACTCGCCAAAAGTCTGCTTTAGGGCTAAATTTTGAAATAGCGAATACGCGTCGTAAAGATAAGCGCCCCCGTACGGTTTAACATCGCTTAGGTGGTTAAATTTGCGCCTTTCGACGAGCGATTTTAGCAGCGTTTTTAGCTCGCTTGGTTGCTTTAGCGTAACCGGTTTTTCTAGAAATTTAAGCAGCGAATAAGAAACCGAGTGAAAGGTGCCCGCCGTGATGCGCGAGGTGATTTTTTTATCAAAATGTCGGTTTAGACGCTCGATCATCTCGGCCGCGGCTTTGTTGGTGAAGGTTAGTAGCAAAATTTTCTCGGGCTTTACGCCTAAATTTAGCAGATGAGCGATGCGTGCGACGATGGTGCTGGTTTTACCGGTGCCCGCACTTGCGATGACTAGATTGTGCCCGGCGGGAGCGGTCGCGGCGGCGTATTGTTCTTGATTTAGTTTTGAAAGGGGCATATTTTCCTCGCGTTTAAAAGGGTGGATTATACCTAAACGGGCTTAAATTTTTAAAAATACGAAAGTAGCCGATGTAGCGGAAATTTGACTTGACCCTGCTTTTTGCAGGGCCGCAAAGTAAATTTAAGCTAGTTTATTTTGGATTTAGTATTTCTTTTAGCTCCTCGTCACTTAGCTCGTAGCGGTAAAATTTGAGGTAAAATTTTTTGACTTCATCTTCTAAATTTAGCTCGGTAAAAAATTTCAGGATAAAAGATTTTGGCTAGCCAAAGTGGCTGCAAAGCACCCTCAGCGCTACGCACGCTCCACAGATAAACTCCGCTAGGCACGACGAATACGGCGCCGTCTTTAACGGCTTTTAGTTTTTCAAACGCGGGATTATTTAAGATCTTTTCCTTGCCTTCGCGCGAATTGGTTATGATTATATCTGGATTAAAGATAATAACTTGCTCCTCGTTTATCGTCTTTGAAATCTTAAAATCCGCCTCGTTATCTTGGGAGCTTAAATTTATGCCGCCAGCGATTTTTATGTACTCTGCGCCGATATCTTTGCTACTGATCGTGCTAAAATTTCCAGAGTTAAAATTTAGAGCCAAAACCCGCTTTTTATCCTTGATATTTTGAACTTTTTCGCTTACGTATTTTATATTTTCATCAAAATACTCATCAAATTCCTCCGCCTTTTTTACTGCATCGCCGCCTAAAATTTGGGCTATTTTATTAACTGCGCCTTTTATCTCGCTAGCGTTGCTAAATTTATTTATATTTACGACCGCGATGCCGGCGGCTTCTAGTTGCGCTCTTTGATTTTCGTCAAATATCATACCGACTGGCCCAAAAACCACCTGCGTATTTGAGGCGATTATTGTCTCGGCGCTGCTTGTTAGCGAGCCGCTTACGTTATTCATCGTTTTTATTTTTGGGAAAATTTTACTCATCATTTTTGGTAGCCGCGCTGCGCCAGAGATGATTTTATCTTCGCCGGTTAGCATTGCGCTCATCTGCGTAAATGCCCCTATCATCGGCGTTATGCGCTCTACGTTATCAGGTATTTGCACCTCTTTGCCATCGTCATCAACGACGATACGCGCCTGCAAGATACAAACCGCCAAAATCAAAATCGCCAAAATTTTTCTCATTTTTTCTCCTTAAATGATCGGGACGCAGGAGTAGACGCTTCTGCCCTCGATCTCGTTTTTTACTACTCTTATATCGGCGCCATATGCGAGCCTTAAATTTTCATCCGTTATCGCTTCGCTCGCGCTGCCGTAGATGATATTTTGATCTCTTTTTAAAAGCGCAACCTTGGCGTCTATATAAAAAGCATGCTCGGCAAAGTGCGAAGTCATGATGATCTTATGCCCGTTTGCTGCTAGTTCTTTTACCGCCTTTAGAATTTTTATTTGGTTGCCAAAGTCCAAATTTGAAGCGGGCTCGTCTAGCATAACGGCGTTTGCTTCCTGCGCTAAAGCTCTTGCGATTAAGACCATTTGCCTCTCTCCGCCGCTGATATCGGTGTAAATTTTATCCGCAAATTCGCTCATTCCTAGCATTTCAAGCTTTTGTTCGGCGATCTTTACGTCCTTTGCGCTTGGATTTTCAAAGGTTCCGATATAAGGCGAGCGCCCCATTAAAACGACGTCTAAAACCTTAAAAGCAAACGGCGGAGTATGAGCCTGAGGCACGTAGCTAACGATCTTTGCTCGCTCTTTATCGTTTAAAGCGAAAAAATTTCTCCCATCTGCAAAAACCTCACCGCCAAAAGGCTTTAAAAATCCTAAAATGGTCTTAAAAACGGTCGTCTTGCCTACGCCATTGGGTCCGAGCAAGCATAAAATTTCTCCGTCTTTTAGCTCGGCGCTAAAATCCTTTACGACTAGCTTTTTGCCGTATCCGCAGCTTAAATTTTTTATCTCAAATTTCACAGCTAACCCTTTTTGCTCTGATAAAGCAAGTAGATAAAAACGGGTGCGCCAATCAGCGAGGTGATGATACCAAGGGGTATCTCGCTAGCCATCGCGCACCTTGCGATCGTATCTACTACTAGCAAAAATAGTGCGCCAATTAGCATTGAAGCGGGCAAGAGAGCGTTAAAATTTGCCCCCACGATAGAACGAGCGATGTGCGGCACGATGAGTCCGACCCAGCCTATGATACCGCAAAAAGCCATGCTAGAAGCCGTCAGCAAAGTAGAGGCGCAGATGATGATAAAGCTGTAAAATTTGACGTTTACGCCCATAGCCTTTGCTTCTTCTTCGCCAAATGCCAAGATATTTAGCCTAAATCTAAGCAAAAATAGAGGCACCGAGCAAAGCGCCGTGACGCCTAGCATATAAAGGGCGTTTTGATATCCTCCCGTGCGAGCTAGGCTACCCATCAGCCAAAACGTGATCTCGGGTAGCTTGTTTTCGCTATCTGCTAGAAATTTTAAAAGCGAGCTAAAAGCGCCGAAAAGCGAAGATATGACGACGCCTGAGAGTACCATTATGATGACGTTTAGCTTGCCTCTAGCTATGAGTTGGCTTAAAAAAACCACCGCAAAAACGGCTGCAAGTCCAAAGCCAAAAGACATTAGTGAGACGTAAAGCACGGGCAAGGAAAGGATGATAGCGATGCTAGCTCCGACCGCTGCGCCGCTAGATACGCCCAGAATATCGGGGGAGACTAAGGGATTTTTAAAAAGCCCTTGATACACGGCGCCGGCTGCGGAAAGGGCGGCTCCCACCAGCACCGCAAAGGCGATGCGAGGAAGTCTGATTTGCGTTATTACGGCGTGAGCTTGCTCGTTTGACGGCGGCGAGCCAAATAGCAAAGATTTTAAGCTAGCAAAAATTTCGGCCACACCCAGACCGTATCTGCCAAGAGTCAGAGAAGCAAAGGCGCAAACTATCAGCACAATCGTTAAAACGGCAAAAAAGGCTTTGTTATTCAAATTTTACCTCGCTTACGTCGTACCACATAGCGTAGCTTTTCGTCGTTCGGTAAAATTTAACCCCGCTACCATCTTTTACTAGCCATTTATCCACGTTTTTTCTAAAATTTTTTTCTTTTTCTTTTGGGATTTCTCCGACGAATTTTAAAAATTCGTAAGCCTCGTCCTTGCTCATAAAACTCTTTTCATAAACGGTATCAAATATACGCACATTTACGTTTGCGCCCAGATCGTAAAGCATATTGAAAGTAGCGTTATAGCCAAACATTCTAGGATTTTCGTTTATAAAAGGCGGACGCTTAGATGCTCTTTCGTCGATGCCAGCAAGCAAATCCATCCAAATTTTTCTAAGACTTGGATGATCTTCTAAAAAGCTAGTTATGCATACGTATTTTTTCGCTGCGTCGTTTAGCCTTTTTATATCGCCAAGACCGACCGAACGCGAGGCGACGACGACATCGTGCTTGCCGATTATGTCCAAGGCATCGCTATCTAGCCAGCTTTTTTGCATAAATTTTATATTTTTTACGCCAGCGTTTTTGGCATTTTGCTTACAAAATTTAAGCATCTCTCCAAACGCGTCAAGCGCGGTCAGGCTTTTAGCCCGTCTAGCCATAGGTATGCTAAGGCGTCCCGGTCCGCAGCCCACGTCTAGCACGCTATCTTCGGACGTTATCGGTAGAGCGTCTGCTAAAATTTGCGCACTACGCTTTTCAAGCTCAGCCATGCCGTTATACATCACAGCTACTTTATCCCAATCAACCGCGCTTCCGCCGGCTCCGTCTCTAGTCATAGGCGCAAATTTAAGCTCCCTAATCGCCTGCCAGTTTAGTAGTCCTTGCATGTTTGCTCCTTAAATTTAAGACAGGACGCCTAAACTATCCAAGGCGTCCTAGAAGGGCAAATTTTAAAATTTGACTTCCGCTGGGAGCATAAACGTCCTGCTCTGTCCTAAAAAGATACTTGTGCCCGCACCCGTCGTAGTTCCGTCGATATTTGACGGGAACATTCCGACCCAGTACTTTTTATCAAATACGTTATTTACGTTAAATCTTAGCGTAGTTTGCTTGCCTAGCCACTCTTTGGTCACGTAGCGGATGCCAAGATCTGTGGTAAAGTACGCAGGCACCGCGTTTACATTGCGCTGATCGGCGTAGCGTTTGCCGGTGTAGTGTAAATTTGCACTTAGGGCTAGCTTGTCGGTATTTGGCACGACGTAGTCAAAGAGTAAATTTGACTGAACTTTGGGCTCGCCGATCACGATCTTGCCCTGCGCATAAGCTTGTTTTGCTTTTTTAGCTTAGGCTGTATTAGTGCGACACCGCCCATTACGCTAAGATCGCTCGTTATCTTGCCTCCGGCTGTAAATTCCATGCCTCTATTTACCTGTTCGCCTTGGATGCTATATTCGTTGTTGTCGCCTAGATAGGCTATCGGGCGTTTTATCTCAAAAAGCGCCGCAGATAGGTCGATATCCTCTATCCTAGCTTTTGCGCCAATCTTGTATTGTTTACTTCTAAAAGGCTTTAAAACTACCGTTTCGCCGTATCTTGGATTGGTTCTTTCGTAGGTATAGCTTGAGCCTGCTTGCAAGCTGTCTGCATATGTGAAGTATAGGCTTACGTTTTCTACCGGGCGATAAATAAAGCTCGCCGCATAGCTAGTGCCGCTCTCGTCGTACGTTTTTACGCCTGTTTGCTTGTTTTTGTTCTCAAAGTTGCTTCTAGCCGCGCTTAAAATGACGCTAAGGTAGTCGTTTAGCTTGATATCGTCGGCGATAGTTAGGTTTTTCATAGTACTTTGGCTATTTTTATAAGCTCCGCCGCCTTTTGTTACGTGCGGATTTGAAAATGTTTTTGGATTATATAATTTGCTCTTCCGCCGGCGGTTTTTGCGCCGTATATCGTCCATATATATCCGTTTGCCTGCAAGCCGAAGTTGTGCTCTATGCCGAGCGTCTCAAACTCTGTCGCGGCTTTAGCAAACCAGCTTTGCACATCAAACCTGCTGGCAGCGCCGTTTCCGCCGCTAGCTGCTACGATAAAATCGTCGTTTTGATTCGTAAATGTTTTGCTTGTGCCGTACATGTCTCGGATAGCTTTTTGCCACTGATAGCCGCCCTCAAAATACCAACTTTCAGTCGGCGCGTATTTAAATTTAACGCTAGCAGTCGTAGTTTTTAGGTTGCTTCCCGCCCACTCTTGCTCTAGGCCGGCTTTCGTGTTTTTAGCTGCATCCGGAATGGCGAAGTTTAAAACGCCGTTTCTACCCGGCACCGAAAAGCCGCCAGGTATCCCAAGCATTTTGTGTTTGTAGTAACTAAAATTCGTCTCGATAGTAAAATTTTCAGTCAAGTAAAAGTCAAGACCAAGGCTAGCTAAATTTCTTTCATAGTCGCTATTTTTAGCTTGCTTGGCACCATCGCTTTTATAAAATACGCCGCGGTATCCGACGTACTCGAATCTATACGAAGTATCCCAGCCTACACCGAAATTTAACCTACTCTTATAGTCGGCCCAAAACGTATTTGAAAACGGTATCGGACGCTTTCTTGTATAGTTAAAGATGTCTGCCGGATCTTGTCCGCCGTAAAGCGAGCCTGCAAGACCGTTTTGTATCTGAAGACCCTCAAACATATACATAGGTATAGCCGTAGTAGAAACAGAGTAAAAGCCGTCCCAAAGTACGTTACCGACGACTGAGCCCTGAAAGCCGCGAGTCTGCGGACGGCCGACCCCGATGCCGCCCCTAGTTTGGATTTGCGCTGAAGGAAAATACTTCACCGCATCCTAAAAACCGGTCACGCCTTGGTGATTCATCGTTTCTTTTGTGATCGTGTTTATCTGATATGGGGTATCTAGTACCTTTTTGCCCGCTAGCGGACCGCTGGCGACGCCCTTGTTTAGTATGCCTTCGCTAATACCGCTTTCACTAATATTATCGCCGACGCTGTTTACCTCGACCCCCTGAAGCTTGACCGTATCGGCTGCGCCTGCTTATGCTGCAAATAGCGCCAAAACCGCACATGCGGCAACTGAAAATTTCACTCTCATTTAGACTCCTTATTGGTTTTATGCTAAATTTGCATAATGCGCGTATGTTACAAATTGTTTACTTAATACAAAACTAAAATTATATATTGGTATAATATATATTAGTATATTTTTTATAGCGATAATGTTGGTTAAATTTGAAATTTATAAATATCCGATTAACATCTTTGTAAGTCATAGTTAAGTAAAATCGCCCTTTAAATTTAACTCAGGAAAGGGAAAAATGCAGGCGGATAAGTGGATATTTTACTCTTGCGTCGCGCTCATTACTATCGGCATTGTTTTTTCGCTCTCCTTGCCCGTTTTTACCGTGCTTTTCTTTAACTACGAGCCTTATCATTTTTTTATCAGACAGCTTGTCGTGGGGGCGATCGGGATATTTTTGATGTGGGGCATTTCGCGGCTTGACCCTGATAAATCCATGGTATGGATCGGCTTTTGTCTATTCGGATTTTGCGCTATCGCGATGGGAGCTATGCACGCCCTGCCTAGTTCGCTAGTAACCGATGCGGGCGGTGCAAAGCGCTGGATACGTTTGCCGGGCTTTTCTCTAGCGCCTGTTGAGTTTTTTAAGATCGGTTTCGTTTACTTTTTAGCATGGAGCTTTGCGCGCAAGATTGACGGCAGTAAAAAGAGCCTAAAGCAAGAATTTAAGCTCATTTTGCCTTATATGTTTTTGTTTTTGATAGCCGTTTATCTCATCGCCATCCTTCAAAACGACCTAGGACAGGTAGTCGTTTTGGCGCTTACGCTTATAGTTATGATGCTTTTTGCCGGCACTAGCAAGCGGCTTTTTGTCATCGGTATGGCTGTTGCTTCAGTACTTGCTTTTGTAGCTATTTTTACGTCAGAACACCGAATTTTACGTATCAAATCATGGTGGGGTACGGTGCAAAACATGGTCACCTCGCTACTACCTGAAAGTATAGCGGACGCAATACGCGTCGAGGGCGTACCGGAGCCTTATCAGATCTCGCACTCTCTAAATGCAATAAAACACGGCGGATTTTTCGGCGAGGGGCTGGGAGCTGGCGTGTTCAAGCTCGGATTTTTGAGCGAAGTGCACACGGACTTCGTACTTGCCGGTATCGCCGAGGAGGTCGGGGTGCTGGGGATACTTATCATCACGTCGCTTCTTTTGATTTTGCTTTTCCGCATCTTTCGCGTCTCCTCAAGGAGTGAAAACAAAGTCTACCACCTCTTTACGCTTGGCGTCGGGCTTCTCATCTCATTTTCGTTTATCATGAACTCATACGGCATCACCTCGATCACGCCTATCAAAGGTATCGCCGTTCCGTTTCTAAGCTACGGCGGCAGCTCGATCCTGGCGCTTTGTATAGGGGTCGGCATGGTGCTGATGGTGAGTAAAAAAGTAAAAGATTAGGCCCAAATTTGACTTACGACGCAAATTTAAGGTCAAATTTGAACATCCGAAATTAGACGACAAGGAGTAAAATTTGACGTCTGAAAATCTACAAGAAAAAGAGCAAAATTTGGCTGAAATTTTGCCGTCAAATTTGACTAACGGCGAAGCTCAAAACAAAACCGAAAGCGGCGCTATCATTATATGCGGCGGCGGTACGGGCGGACATTTAGCTGTCGCAAAAGCCTTAAACGAAGAATTGGTATCGCGCGGATGTAGGACGATATTTGTAGGATCAAGTAGCGGACAGGATAAAATGTGGTTTGAAAATGACGCCGCATTTAGCGAGAAATTTTTCCTGCCCAGTAGCGGAGTCGTAAATAAAAAAGGGTTGGGCAAACTTTTTTCGCTTTTTAATATCCTAAATTTAGCCTTTAAATGCCGAAAAATCTTTAAGACCCAAGGCGTAAAAGCCGTCGTTAGCGTGGGCGGATACAGCGCTGCACCTGCGGCTTTTGCAGCTATCATATCGCGTATGCCGCTTTTTATCCACGAGCAAAACGCCGTGATCGGCAACCTAAACAAGCTCTTAAAACCGCTTGCAAAGGGCTTTTTTAGTTCGTATTTTAAGCCTGTATTTAGCTATCCCGTTTCGGAGAGATTTTTTAGCGCGGCTAGGCTTCGCAGCGAGCTAAAAACGGTGATATTTTTAGGCGGTTCGCAGGGTGCGGCGGCGATAAATTCGCTTGCTTTAAAGCTGGCTCCCGTTTTTAAAGAAAAAGGCATAAAAATAATCCATCAATGCGGCAAAAACTCGCTCGAGAGTTTGCAAGAGGAGTACAAAAAACTAGGCCTTGCTGGCGATGAACTTGATCTTTTTGACTTTGATCCTAAAATAGAGCTTAAGATGAGTCACGCCGATCTAGCAATAAGCCGCGCAGGGGCGGGCACGCTGTGGGAACTCACGGCAAACGCGCTGCCTAGCGTATTCGTGCCTTATCCTTACGCCGCAAATAACCATCAAGTTTTTAACGCTAAATTCCTTGTGGATCAAAATTTGGCCAAATTTTGCTTTCAAAAAGGCGGCGAAATCAATGCGGATGAGATGCTAAATTTGATAAACGAGATGAATATAGCGCAAATTTCAAGCAAGCTTTCTAGGCAGATAGATAACGGCGGCGCAAGAAAAATAGCGGATGAAATTTTAAAAAATATTTAAATTTACGGCAGAGCATTAAATTTAAATATCTTTGTATTTTTGCAAATTTGAAAATTAGTTTATAAAATCGTCTTTAAGTTCACGCAGCTCGTAAACTAGATAGTGATACACGAGTTCGCCGGCTTGCAGGCTTTGACCGCTAAAATTAGGTCCTATCATAGCAGCGATCTTGTCGCATACGCTGATATCTCGGCTAAAAGCAGCTGATCGCCTCTACTTTTTGCTAAAAACAGAATAAAGTAAAAATTTATACGCATTCTTAAACTTGCCCAAAATAACGTATGAGATGATGCTAGCCTGTGTTTTCAGCATCTGATCTAATTGTGATTGCACATTTAAAAAAGCTCGGCAAGCTGCGTTTTGACGGCGTGTAGACAAGTCGCGTCATTATTAAAGAAGCTTCGTCTTTTGTATTTTTGCATGATGGCGCTTTGAGCTTGCAGGAGCTCGGTTATATCTTTGATATTTTTTGCGGCGACTTGGAGTTTGTGATTTTATTATGCTTATGCTGTTTTTCTCGCTTTTTAGAGATATCTCTAGGAGGATCTGCGAGAGATAGGGGCTGACGTTGACACAGTACCCATCGTCGTCAAAAACAGCCGAAAAAGTATCCGACAGACTTTACCTTTACCCTTTGGCTGAGCTTACTAGAGTACAAAACAGCGGGGCAGTCATGATTACTTATTGCTGCTTGATGTCCATTTTTCAAGCTTGCCAAGCTTGTTATATATTGCCATAGACGATATTATCTTATATCTGTCCTCGCTGAAGTTTATGCACTAGCTCGTCGTAGCTGATACCCGCATCTGATAAAATTTGCCCGAGCAACTTACCCGAGGCCTCCATGCCGCCGCTTTTTTCGGCCTCAAGTAGTTGCTTATATACACCCTCGATAAATTTGACGCCATCAGGGTTTGGCTTGCGTCTGACGGAGTAGTAGCCGATGATCTCGCCGTTAGCATCTAGTGAGGCCGTAACGTTAGCAAATACCCAATAAAATCCGCCGTCAAAGCTCTTGTTTTTAACGAATGCGAAGATCTCCTGCTTTGCCTTGATGCGATCCCATAGTAGTTTAAACACGACGCGCGGCATATCGGGATGTCTGATGATGTTGTGCGGTTTATGCAAAAGTTGCTCTTGCGTCGCGCCGACGATCTTTAAAAACGGCTGATTGCAGTAGGTTATCTTGCCCTTTAGATCGGTTTTTGATACGATAAAATCTTCTTCTTTTACGAAATATTCTTTATTCTCGTTCACTTCATACCTTAAATTTTTCAGTAATTATAACCAAATATTACGCAAATGTAGCTTACTCGTTTTTCAGCTTAGATGGCAAACGTCTGCTAAATCAAATTTGATGCCGTAAATTTAAGGGTAGGGCGAGCGGATTTTGCTATGTAGATTTGAGTGAGATTTTGAAAAGACTCGGCGGCAAATTTAACTCCGCCGCCGAACCGAAACAAAATTTAAGCCCAAAAAGGCTTAAATTTAGATCGCTTTTAGCAAGATCTTAGTTAGCTTTTTGCTAAACGCCGACGGATCGTCGATTGCGACGCCTTCGTTTAGCTTAGCCATATCCAAAAGCAGCTCGGCCGCGTCATAGATCATCGCCTCGTTTTGAGATAGCTTTTCAAAGAGCTCGTGCTTTGGATTTATCTCCAGTATTGGTAAAATTTTACCCGCATTATGCCCCATCTGCTTTAGCATCATCTGCGTAGCGTAGTCGGGATCGTTTTTATCGTAAACGATGACGGCGGCGCTTTCGCTTAGACGCGAGCTTAGCTTTACGTCCTTTACCTCGTTTTTTAGTATCTCTTTCATCTTGGCTAGCAGCGTGGCAAATTTACCCTCGTCGGCTTCGCTTTTTTCCGGTTTGATTTCGGCGTCGATATCGGTGTGATTTACCGCTTTTATCGGCGTTTTGTCGTAGTCTTGCACCATCGGCATGACGATAGAGTCTATCTCCTCGTCCATGATGAGTACTTCGATTCCTTCAGCCTTAAAGCTCTCTAAAAGCGGCGAATTTCTTAGCATCGTTTCATTGTTTCCGCTGATATAGTAGATCGATTTTTGTCCCTCTTTCATCGCCTCTTTGTACTCTTTTAGGCTGATTAATCCCTCGCGCTTGCTTGATTTAAAGAGGCAAAGGTCTAGAATTTGCTCCTTTTCGCTACTAAATCCGTAAAGTCCCTCTTTGATCACCTTGCCAAATATTTTATAAAATTTGATGTATTTTTCTCTATCTTTTTCTTTTAGCTTGGCTAGTTCGCCCAGGATTTTCTTGACGCTTTGCTCCCTTACGCTACGCATTATGCTGTTTTCTTGCAGGATCTCGCGGCTGACGTTTAGCGGCAGATCCTCAACGTCGATTATGCCACGGACAAATCTAAGATACGGTGGCAACATCTCTTTGGCGTCGTCGCTGATAAATACGCTCTTGACGTAAAGTTTCACGCCGCTTTGATAATCCACGCGAAATAGATCAAATGGCTCTGACGCCGGCACGAAAAATAGGGTGGTGTACTCGATCTTGCCCTCGGCTTTTGTATGTACGCATAGCAGCGGATCCTCGCTATCATGCGAGATTTGCTTGTAAAAGTCATTATAGTCGGCCTCTTTTAGCGCGCTTTTACTCATTTTCCAGAGCGCCGAGGCCTTATTTATCTGCACGTTTTTGGTCTCGTACGAGCCCTCTTTTTCGCCTTCTTTAGGCGGTACGTACTCTTCTTTATCCGCAAATATCGGATACGGAATGTGGTTGGAGTATTTTTTGACGATGTTTTCTATGCGGTAAGACTCGGCAAACTCGTCATCTTTTAGATAAAGCGTGATCGAGGTGCCGTGGCTATCTTTTTGTGCAGGCGAGATTTCGTAGGTTTTGGCATCCGAGCTCCACATGAAGGCCTCTTCGCCAAGCGCCTTTTTACTCACGACCTCGATCTTATCCGCGACCATAAACGCCGAATAAAATCCGACGCCAAACTGTCCGATGAGCGCGCTATCTTTTTTGGCTTGGCCGCTTAGCTTGTCTAAAAAACCCTTTGTACCGCTTCTAGCGATGGTGCCGAGGTTATTTATAAGCTCCTCTTTGTCCATGCCGATGCCGTTATCGCTGATCGTTAGCGTCTTTTTGTCCTTATCTATTTTGATATCGATTCGCGGGGAGTAGCTTAGACTTTTGTACGCGTCGTCCGTGAGGCAGAGGTAGTTTAGCTTATCTAGCGCGTCGCTTGCGTTTGAGATTAGCTCGCGCAAAAATATCTCTTTGTTCGAGTAAAGCGAGTGTATCATCAAATTTAACAGCTCGTTTACTTCGGTTTGAAATTCAAATTGTTCGCTCATTTTTTCGTCCTTTGTTTTTAAAATTTTTAGCAGATTATAGCACAAGGTGCTAAGAATATCTTTAAACTTGATACGACAACTATCAACTTATCTAAAATTTGTTTCTCAAATTTGAGTGCTTTTTTCTATCCTCACAAAGTCTATTTTGCCGGTATTAAAGATAAAAAGCACGAAAAGTCGGTCGCAATACTCGCCCAGCTCGTCGCTTATGCGGTGTGGGTTTTGCCGCAAAAAATCTAAAATTTGTTCTAACCCTGAGTCTGTTTGCTTGCTCGTAGCGTTTTCGTCGAAAAAGATCTCAAGGTCTGGCTCAGGCAAATTTGAAGCGAATAAAATTTGAGTTAAAATCATAAAGATAACTGCGAGTTTTTTCATCAATCATCCTAAATTTACAGTTTTTGCGAGGCGACAAATTTGGCTAGCGGATTTAAGGGCTAAATTTGCTCGCGGTAAATTTGGCTCAACTTTTAGCTGAAAAGTTCGTCAAATTTACGTGCGCGGCAAAATTTATGATAAAGCAGCGCATTAAATCGTCGCTTTTTGCCTCTCGTTGTCGAGCGTTTCTTGCATTTTAGCTCTTGTGTTTTCTAGCCACTCAGGGTTGGCGGTATCGATGAGATCTAGGCAGATTATTTTGATTTTGCCATTTTTAAAGCTGAAATTTTTAACGTCCATTATGTCAGAGCCTACAAGGACGACGGGCTGGATTTTTAGATTTAGCTTGTCGGCGATGATTTTCGCACCGCCTTTAAACGGCAAAAGCTCCTTTGAGTGCGAGCGTGTTCCCTCGGGGAAAATAGCCAGCACACGCCCTTTTTCGACGCGGTCTTGTGCGTCTTTTACGAGTTTGATGAGCGAGCGTTTGTTTTCGCGCTCGACTGAGATCATTTGCGGTATGTGGATGATCTGACCGATGACGGGCAGGTCGGCGATCTCTTTTTTAGCGATCCAGCAGAGATTTTTAGGATAGACTTCCTCTAAAACGACGATATCTAGCATACTTTGGTGGTTCATGATGATCATATTCGCCCGCTCGTCAAAGTTGCCGACGACTTCGAGCGAATAAAAGCCAAAAAGCCGCTGGCTCCTACCCCAAAATCTCCTCACGCCGTGAATGTGCTTTTTAAAAAGCCACATAAAAAACACGACCAAAAGTATGCTGATCAGAAACTCGACCGCGAAATACGCGGCCTTTATCCTAGAAAATATCATCTTTTTTTACCCAGCCTATCTTGCCGTCGTCTAGTAAAATTTTGACGTAGTCCTCGCGTTCGCCAAGTATCTCGACCTTTTGCTGCGCTTTTGAGGTATAAAATACGCTCGAGTTTTGCGTAGGCAAAATTTTTACATTTATGTTTTGCCTTAGCGTCGCTCCGCCAAACGGGTTGTAGCTATAAAGGATATAGGCTCCAAGGCCGACTACGACGACGAGAAATATCGCGTCGCGCTTAAACAAAAATGTGATCAAGAAAATACCGAAAAGCGCGTAAACTCCGATATTTTTGTAAATTTCAAATTTGCTTTGTTTTGGATTTAGCCCGATTTGCGTGCTGATTTCATCGTCTTCCACGACGACAGGGAGCGAAAAGCTCACGAAATCTTTTTTAGTGAGACTAAAATAGTTAAAATCTATCGAGGTTTTTTCAGGCGAAAATATCGCGAAATAATATCCGCTTTGCGCGTCAAATTCACCGCTCGTGGAGTCTACACCCTGTTTAATGATGTCCTTATCCTCGATGAAAAAGTCCGCGATATTGCCTTTTTGCGCGTTTACTTCAACAATCATTATGAGGTTTTTATCGTCAAATTTGCTTGTTTTGTATTTTTTGACTTCGAGATTTTGAGCGACGACGTGATTGTATTTTTTACTGCTTTTTAGCGCCACGATTTTAGGTAGCGAAAGCGTCAAATTCGCCGCTTGGAAAAACTCGCCGTTGCGCTTTAAATTTACAGTAATTTTTGGACTTTTTACGGCTTGGGCGGAGGCCTCGGCGTAAATTTGAGCCTTATAAACCCCTTTGCCGTCGTTATCCCAGCGCAAATTTGAGCTTAGCCATTTTAGGTTTTCGGTTTCTGGCAAGATGGTTTGCAAATCAACTGCGATGTTATCCTGGATATCGACCGAGAGCGTAAAGCTAAAAATTTGCCCGACGTAGACTTGATTCGGCACGTTTAAGGCCTTGATGATGATATCGTTTGGCTGCACGCGCTCGTAGAGCTGGCTGTCTTTTAAATTTAGCTCTGGCTCATTTGTAGGAGCGATATTTTGCGGGATAGGCTGGCGCAGATGCGTGCCGCCCTGGTTGCTTGGGGTTTGGCTTTGGGCTACAGGAGTTCTATTTTGCGTAGCCGTACTTTGCGTCTGGCTCGGAGTTTTATTTTGTGCGCTCGGCGCTCTGTTTTGTAAATTTGGCTTTTGTGCCGGCGTTTGCGGAGCGGGCTTGATTACCTTTTGACTTTGCTCGTCGCCCATCATATCAAATACGCTAGGCTCTGTGGCCGTGCAAGCTAAAACAAATATAGTAAAAAGTGCTAAAAAGGGCTTTAGCAAACTAGCCCTTTTAGCATTTTTAATCCGTCATCCGTGCCTAAAAACTTCTCGCAGGCACGCTCCGGATGAGGCATGAGGCCGAATATCTTTTTGTTCTTATCACAAATTCCCGCTATCGCATCGACCGAGCCGTTTGGATTTAGCTCTGCGCCGTTTGCGTCGCAGTATTTTAGCAACACTTGATCGTTGTCGTAGAGGCCTTTTAGCGTAACTTCATCGGCGTAAAAGTTGCCCTCACCGTGAGCAATCGGGATGTTTACAACCTCGCCGACGCTCAAATTTGAGAGAAATTTATTCGCGTTTGACGCCACTTTTAAGTTATGATACTTTGAGATAAAGCTTAAATTTTCGTTTCGTCTCATTGCGCCCGCGAGCAGTTTTAGCTCGCATAGCATCTGAAAGCCGTTGCAAATGCCAAGCACGTATCCGCCTTTTTGGGCGTGTTTGACGACTGCACTCATTGCCGGACTAAATTTAGCGATAGCTGCCGTGCGCAGATAGTCGCCATAACTAAATCCGCCTGGAAGCACGATAAGATCGGCATTTATCTCACTTTCTTTGTGCCAGATGATTTGCGTCTGACAACCTAAAAGCTCAAAGGCGTATTGCGTGTCCAACTCACAGTTTGTGCCTGGAAACAAAACGATGGCGACTTTCATTTTGCGCTCTCGCATTTGTCGTTCAAATTTATCTCGTAGTCCTCTATGACGGTGTTTGCGAGCAGTTCTTCGCACATTTTGGTGAGCTCCTTGCGCGCTTCGTCTTTGCTTGCGACGTCTACGTCAAGCACGATTTGTTTGCCTATTCGCACGCCGCTTACGTTGTTAAATCCAAGCGAGCCGAGCGCATGCTCGACTGCCTTTCCTTGCGGGTCTAAAACGCCGTTTTTTAGGGATACGTTTATGATAGCTTTCATTCTAAACCTTAGATAAAATTCTTTTTAAAACTTCTTCGTAGGCGACTTTTACGCTGCCAAGATCCTGGCGAAATCTGTCTTTGTCAAGTTTTTCGTTCGTAGTCGCGTCCCAAAAGCGGCAACTATCTGGGCTGATCTCGTCTGCTAGCACGATATTTCCGTCTTTATCGACGCCAAATTCCACTTTAAAATCAACCAGTTTCAAATTTATATCTGCGAAAAATTTAAACAAGATAGCGTTTATCTCGCGCCCCATGTGTTTTAGCCTATCAAGGTCGTTTTCGCTCTTGACTAAGCCCATGATTAGGCAGTGCTCGTCGTTTAAGATCGGATCGTGTAGGTCGTCGTTTTTGTAGTAAAACTCCACTAAAGGAAACGGCAAAACCGTACCTTCTTTTATCGCCAGGCGTTTTGTTAGCGAGCCGGTGGCGATATTTCTCACAACCACTTCAAGAGGGATGATTTCGCATTTTTTCACGAGCTGCTCGGTGTCGCTTAGGGTTTCGACCAGGTGAGTTGGGATGCCTTTTTCTTTTAAAAGATGAAAAAGCTGCGTTGAAATTTTATTATTCAGCGCGCCTTTGCCCGCTTCGTTACCTCTTTTTTGCGCATCAAAGGCGGTTAGATCGTCTTTAAATTCCGCTATGAGTAGGTCCGCATCGTCTGTTGCGAACATCTTTTTTCCCTTGCCTTCGTAGATCAGCTCTTTTTTTTGCATTTTGCACTCCTTATTTTAGCTGTAAAATTTTAATCGCGTCAATCGCCGATTTTAGTTGTATATCGTCGTTTACGTTAGCCTCGGTTATTATCTTTTTGTTGTCTGTAGTTTTAGTGACATTTTTATCGCTGTTGCTGTCGATTTTACTTAGTTCGTTGGTTAGGTGTTTTTTTAGTTCGCTCTCTTTTATAGAAAATGCATTTTCATCCTGCTGCGGCACTTTGCCCGGAAACACGACGATATCAGGCTCTACGCCGGTCGCTTGTATAGTGCGGCCGCTCGGCAAATAGTAGCGCGCTATCGTTAGGCGGATGGCTTCTTTGTCGTCCACAGGCAGGATAATTTGCACGCTGCCTTTACCGAACGTCTTTTCGCCGATAACGACGGCGCGTTTATGGTCTTGTAGCGAGCCGCTTACGATCTCGCTTGCGCTTGCGCTTCCACCGTTAACTAGCACGGCTAGCGGTAAATTTGTTATTTTGTTTGCCCTTGCGGCTTTAAATTCGCTATTTTCGCTCTCGTTTCTACCCTTTTGAGATACGATCACGCCACTATCTATAAATAAATTTGTTAGTCCAACCGCTTGGTTTAAAAGTCCGCCGGGGTTATTGCGAAGGTCTAGTATGATACCCTCTGCTTTTGGATATTTTTTGATAAATTCCTCGGCCTTTTCGGTTACGTGCTTATCAAAATTTGTCACGCGAAGATAGAGGATGTTGTCTTTTTCGATCATTTTTGCGTAAACTGATTCGACCGAGATAATGTCGCGTACGAGCTTGACGTCAAACGGCTTTTGCTCGCCTTTTCTCACGATGGTTATCGTGATAGGCGTCTTTGGCTTACCGCGCATTTTATTTACAGCTTCATCTATAGTAGTGCCTAGAGTCGCGTTGCCGTCGATGCGCAGGATGATGTCGCCGCTTTTTATGCCGGCTTTATCCGCTGGCGTATTTTCGATAGGCGAGATGACGGTTAGAGCGCCGTCTTTCATGCCGACTGTTATACCAAGACCGCCAAATTCGCCGTTTGTCTGCACCTGCATATCTTTAAACGCCTTTTCGTTTAAAAATCCAGAATGCGCGTCAAGGTTGTTTAAAAGCCCCTCTATGGCTTTATCCACAATCTCTTTAAACTGCAAATCATCAACATAATATTTTTCGATAGTAGAAATGGTTTTTGTAAGTTTAGAGAGCGATTGCAGTTTGGAATTCGATCCGTCCTCGGTGGCTTTAGCATTTAAATTTGCGCTAAAAACCGCTCCGAATATCATCGCGCCCGCAACGCTTGAAAACAAAAACGTCTTTTTTTTATTCAAAGTTAATCTCCTGCCTTTTGAGTGGGGGTATTTTAGTTAAATTTGCCTAAAAATAGGATAAAAGAATTAATAAAATTTAATTTTATTTCGTAAGTGTTTATATTAAATAACTTAGATAACTTGACAATAATCGACTAAAGTTATATAATACGCTCATTATAAACTAAAGGAGAAAAAATGGCGAATTTAGGCGAAAATTTAACCGCACAAATGCAAGAGCTGGTAGAAAAGGGTGTCGCACTAGCGATACACGCGAAAAATCCACAAACCTTTCCGCTTCATTTGCTTTGGGCACTAGTCGCAGATAGTAGCTCGCTACTCAACCAAGTCTTTAACAAAATGAACGTCAGCAAGGACGCGGTGGAGCTTGAAGTAAAAAGCAAAGCCGCACAGCTACCGACAAGCTCAAACGTCAGCAAAGAAAACGTGCAAATTTCAAAGGAGCTCATAAACTCTCTTGAAAGCGCAAAAGCTATGATGGTGAGCCTGGGAGACAGCTATATCGCGGTGGATACGTGGATCATTTCGGCGCTTGAGCTGCCTGAGATCAAGCAAATTTTAGGCAAATTTACAGATATTTTAGAGATCCGCAAAAATTTAGAAAGCATCAGAGCAGGGCGCAAGATAGATAGTCAAACCGGCGACGAGACGCTAGATAGCTTGGAGAAGTACGGCATCGATCTCACCACAAAAGCGCTAAATAAGGAGCTAGACCCAGTCATCGGGCGCGACGAAGAGATCACGCGCATGATGCAAATTTTAATAAGAAAAAGCAAAAATAATCCTATTTTATTAGGCGAGCCTGGCGTGGGTAAAACCGCTATCGTCGAGGGTCTCGCGCAAAAAATCGTGGCAAAAGACGTGCCTACAAGCCTGGCAAACAAGCGAGTGATCGCGCTTGATATGAGCGCGCTGATCGCGGGCGCGAAATACCGCGGCGAATTTGAAGACAGGCTAAAAGCCGTCATAAACGAGGTAAAAAGCGCGGGAAATATCATCCTATTTATCGACGAGATACATACCATCGTGGGCGCTGGAGCTAGCGAAGGTAGCATGGATGCGGCAAATATCCTAAAACCGGCCCTTGCTAGAGGCGAGCTGCATGCCGTAGGCGCTACGACGCTAAAAGAGTACCGCAAATATTTCGAAAAGGACGCCGCGCTGCAACGCCGCTTTCAGCCAATCGACGTAAAAGAACCTAGCGTAAACGAAGCGCTTCAAATTTTACGCGGGATAAAAGAGCGCCTCGAGGTGCACCACGGCGTGACGATCACCGATAGCGCGCTGGTCGCAGCGGCAAAGCTAAGCGACCGCTACATCTCGAACCGCTTTTTGCCCGATAAAGCGATCGATCTCATCGACGAGGCCGCAGCTGAGCTAAAAATGCAAATAGAAAGCGAGCCCTACGAGCTAGCCCGCATCAAACGCGAGATCGTAACGCTGCAAGTCGAAAAAGAGGCGCTAAAAATGGAAGACGAGACCAAAAACGCGGCTCGCCTAACCGAGATAGAAAAGCAAATCGCCGACCTAAACGAACAAAAACACGCCCTTGACGGTAAATTTGAAAATGAAAAGGCGGTTTTTGGCGGTATCTCAAAAGCTAAAAAAGAGATAGATAGCCTAAAAAGCGAGGCCGAGATAGCGCGCAGAAACGGCGATCTACAGCGCGCGGCCGAGATCGAATACGGCAAAATTTTAGAAGCCGCCAACCGCCAAAAAGAGCTCGAAAAAAAATGGGACGAGATGAAAAAATCAGGCGTGCTGCTCAAAAATCAAGTAGATGAGGAGCTGGTGGCCGAAATACTAAGCAAATGGACGGGAATTTCGGTCAGCAAAATGCTAACTAGCGAAAAACAAAAATACCTAATGATCGAGGAGCATTTGCGAGAAAGCGTAGTTGGCCAGGATGCCGCACTACACGCGCTAGCAAGAGCCATCAAGCGAAACAAAGCGGGCCTAAACGAGGGCGCGCGTCCGATCGGATCATTTTTGTTTTTGGGGCCTACGGGCGTTGGTAAAACGCAGTCGGCGAAGGCTTTGGCTAAATTTTTATTTGACGACGAGCGTGCGCTCATACGCTTTGACATGAGCGAATATATGGAAAAGCACAGCGTATCTCGCCTGCTCGGAGCGCCTCCTGGATACGTGGGTTACGACGAAGGCGGACAGCTAACAGAAGCCGTACGCAGACGTCCGTATAGCGTTATACTTTTTGACGAGATCGAAAAGGCTCACAAGGACGTGTTTAACGTACTTCTAGGCATTCTAGACGACGGAAGGGCGACTGATAATAAGGGCGTGACGGTCGATTTTAAAAACACGATCATCATCCTCACGTCAAATATCGCGTCAAATTTCATCATGGATCTAAAAGGCGAGGAGCGCGAGCAAGCGGTCAAAAACGAGCTTAAAAACTATTTTAAACCCGAGTTTTTAAACCGTCTAGACGACACGATAATCTTTAATCCGCTTGATGAAGACGGGCTCATAAAAATCGTAGATATAATGTTTAAAGAGCTTGAAAAAACGCTGCAAAATCGCGGTATAAAAGCAAGCCTAAGCGAAGAGGCTAAGAAATTTATCGCAGGTGCGGGCTTTGATATCGTTTACGGCGCTAGACCGCTTCGCCGCGCACTTTATGAGCTAGTCGAAGATCCGCTAGCCGATATGATCCTGCGCGACGAGCTTGAAAGCGGCGACGAGATCGTAGTCGGTAGTGACAAAGAAAAAATAACGATCTCTAAAATTTAAACCAAATTTACGGTCGCGTTTTTAGCGCGGCCGTTTTTGTTCTCGCATCAAATTCTCTAAATTTAACCGCGCAATTATCTTATATTATTATAGACTGCTCAAATTTAAAAGTAGCGTCTTAGCTCGCAAACGGCGAGTAAATTTAGTTAAATTTCAAATTTGCCAAGTCATCGCCTCGCTAACCAGCAAATCAAATTTGCCAAAACCGCACAAATTTAGCGGCTATTCTCCACTTAGCTCCTCGGCCACCTGCGCGGCGAGCTTTAGCTTTTCGCTATCAAAATGCGTGTAAATGCGCGAGGTGTTTAGGCTGGCGTGTCCAAGAGCTTCTTGCACCAAAACTAGGTCTTTTTGCTTTTTATAAAGCATTGTGGCAAAAGTATGGCGCAGCATGTGAGCGCCGTTTTTTTCCTTTCGGATTCCCGCTTTAAAGAGGATCTGCTCGACGATGCGGCTAACGTAGGCCTGCGTTAGGCGCGTGCCTTTTTTGTTGATAAAAAGATAGCCTTCTTTATTTATATAGTTTATCGCGATCGCGTCCAGGTGGGCTTCGATGAGGCGGCGCTTGATCATGACGACGCGGTATTTGTTGCCTTTGCCGCGGATTCTTATGACGTAGAGCTCGCCGTCTTCTGCGATATCTTTGCGCTTTAGGTTTAGCGCCTCGCTCACGCGGATACCGGTGAAAATAATGATTTTTATGATGAGCTTGTTGCGGTTGGCGTTGCTTTTAAACTCGGCGTTTTCGATCGCTTCCAAAAATCTCTTGACCTCATCCTCGCTCATAAACTCAGGCAGCTTTTGCCCGCGCGCTCCGCCCACGCCGCCCCAGTTTTTCAGCTCAATGTCAAAGACATGCGCCTTGCCTTCCTCTTCGTTTTGCTTATCCAAAAATGCAAAAAAATTTATCACGCTTATACGGTAGTTTTTCTTACTCGCGTCGCTTAGCCCGCCCGTGACGCTAGCTAGCACCTCGCTTAGCAGCTCCTCGTCGATCTGTTTTAGGCTTTCTAGCTCGTAAAATTTGAGCGTCTCGAATATCTTTTTAAGCGGATTAAAGTAGGTATTTATACCCGTTAGTCCAGCGTTTCTAGCCGATTTTACGAGGCCGTCTAGTTGGTCGATATTTTTTATCTCGCGGCTAAGGGCGAAATTTACGCTTGCTAGCGCCTTTGGGTCGCGAAGCTCTTTGTTTGAGAGCGAGCTAAGCTTAAATTTGACGTAACGAGTCAGCCAAAATATAAACGAGTTTTCAAAACTATCTTTGCAATCAAGTGCGTATTTCAAGATATTTTCCTTAAATTTATAAAAATTTGAAAAGCATTATAACCAAACGCTTCTAAAAAATAAATTTTGGGGTAATCTAAAAAACACTTTTAATCAAAATATTAATATTATCATTTAAGTTAAGTTATGATAAAGTTACGAAACCATTTTGATTCAAAGGAGAAAAAATGCAATCAACGCTAGGTTCGCGTCGTAGCTTTATCGCTGCGGCTGGTGTTTTTATAGCGGCGACCGCACTTAGGGCCGCTCCGAATACTTTTGAAAAAACCAAAGGTCAGCGCTACGGCATGGTCATCGACCTCACGCGCTGCGTCGGCTGCCAGTCGTGCACGATGAACTGCGCTATGGAAAACAACGTCCAAGCAGGCGCCTTTAGGACGATCGTTTCGGAGTACGAAGCTAGCGACAAAGACGGCAACCGCGCCGTTATCGCCTCGCTGCCGCGCCTTTGTAATCACTGCGAAAATCCAGCCTGTATCGACGTTTGTCCGACGGGCGCGAGCTACCAAAGAAGCAACGGTATCGTAAAAGTAGATAGCGCCGAGTGTATCGGCTGCGCGCTTTGTGCCGAGGCCTGTCCGTATCACGCCAGATACCTAAGCATGCAGACCTACAAAGTCGATAAATGCACATTTTGCGATCACAGACTGCGCGAGGGATTGCTACCTGCGTGTGTAGAGACCTGCGTGGGCGGTAGCCGCATAATAGGCGATCTAAACGACGAAAACTCAAATATCAGAAAATTTTTAGCCGCTCACGAGACGATGGTGCTAGATAGTCCGAAAAATACGCATCCGCAGGTTTTTTACTACGGCGTGAGCGAAATTTTGGCTAAGAACGATAAGGAACTGGCGGCTAAAAAAGGCTACAAACAAGCGATCAGCTGGAGCGAAGAGATCGCGCTGTAAGGGGAAAATAATGCAAAGACGAGAATTTCTAAAAAACGCGGCGATGATCTCGGCCGTAGGCGCGACCGCTGCGGTAGCGGACGACGCGGGAAAAATAAAAGACGACTATAAGCCGCAAGGCAGCTCGCTTCAGCCCGAATTTAGCGTAAAAGACGGCAAAATTTCGATAAACGACGGCCATAGCGTGGTATTTTCTATGTGTCACGGCTGCGTGGCAAAGTGCGGGCTAAGGCTGCATGTGGACGAAAAAGCAGACCGCGTGCTAAGATGCACGGGCAACCCATACCATCCGCTATCAAACGTGCACTGGGCGAGCTTTGAGACCTCGATAAACGACGCATTACTAGCCACCACGGCTAGTGGCGAGGACGAGAGGCGCGCCACGGTATGCGCTAGGGGCGCGGCGCTACCGGAGATGATAGCTTCGCCTATTAGGATTTTGTCGCCGCTAAAGCGAGTAGGCAAAAGAGGCGAGGGCAAGTGGAAAAAGATCAGCTTCGAGCAGCTCATCGAAGAGGTCGTCGAGGGCGGGGATCTTTTCGGCGAGGGGCACGTGGACGGGCTTAGGGCTATACTCTCAGACGAGCTCATCGACGAGGCAAATCCCGAATACGGCACCAAACGCAACCAGCTTTTGAGCTTTTATCTCTACGACGGACGCTCGGATATCGTCGATCGCTTTATCAAAAAATCCTTCGGCACCATAAATCACTACTCCCACGGCGGTATCTGCGGCGGCGGCTTTAGAGTCGGCGGCAAGATCGCGCACAACGCAAAGGGCTTTGCTCACACCAAACCCGACTACGAAAACTCCAAATTTACCATCTACTGGGGCACATCGCCGGCAAACGGCGGAAATCCGTTTCAAAAACAAGCCAAAATGGTCGCCCACGCAAGAAGTACAAACGATGACTTCAGCTATGCGGTGGTAGATCCGACGCTAACAAACGCCGTCAAATTTGCCGCCTCCGATAAAGGCCGCTGGATCGGTATAAAACCGGGTACCGATACTGCGCTTGCTATGGCGATGATACGCTGGATCATAGAAAACGAAAAATACGCAGTAAACTACCTAATGCAGCCAAATTTAGAGCAAGCAAAGCTAGCGGGCGAAATACACTGGTGCAACGCCACCCACCTAGTCATCACGCAAAAAGGCCACCCAGACTACGGCAAATTTGCACTAGTTGGCGACGAATGGCAGGTCTGCTCGCAAAGCGGCAAAATCCAAAGCCACAAGATAAACGAGCCGGCTAAGCTCTACTATAAAGGCAAAATTTTACTTAACGGCAAAAAAGTCGAGGTCAAAAGCTCGATGCAGCTGCTAAAAGAGTCCGCCTACAAACACAGCCTAAAAGAGTACTCTAAAATTTGCGGCGTGAGCGTGGAGGATATCCTCTGGCTGTGCGAAAATTTCACCAAAAACGGTAGGCAGGTCAGCACCAACGTCCACGGCGGCATGATGCACACGCAAGCAGCCATGAGCACGTACGCGATATTTTGCTTAAATACGCTAATGGGCACATACGGCTACAAGGGCGGCAGCGTAAATGCAAGCGCGGGCACTCACGAGTTTTTAAAAGGTAGGTACGATCTAGAGAGTTTCGAGGGCGCATACAAGCCAAACGGACTAAATTTATCCCGCTCGGGCAAGTATTACGAAACGAGCTCGGAGTTTAAGCGTAAAGTCGCGGCAGGCGGTAGCGGCTATCCGGCGCAGCAGCCGTGGTATCCTATCTCGATGCCGCTAGTAAATGAAACGCTAACTAGCCACGCCGCAGGCTATCCGTACAAGGTAAAAGCGTTTATAAACTACATGACAAACGTCGTCTACGGGCAGGCAGGGCTCGAGGTCGCGGTGCTTGACGCACTAAAAGATAGCAAAAATTTACCGCTTTTCATCAGTATCGACGCCTTTATGAACGAGACCAACGCCTACGCCGACTACATCGTACCAGACGGAGTAAATCTCGAAAACTGGGCGCTGCCAAACTCGCTTTGGGGTACGATCGCTAAAACCTCGGTCGTGCGCTACCCGGCCGTCGCCGCCAAGCAAGACCGCGCCGCAGATGGCACGGTGATCGACGTAGAGGCCTTTTACATCGCGGTAGCAAAAAGGCTCGGGCTCAAAGGATTTGGCAAAGGCGCCTTTAAGGACAAAGACGGAAAGCCGATGGATCTGGATACGAAAGAGCAGTATTACGCCGCGGCGCTAGCAAATTTGGCCTTTGACGGAGAGGGCGTAAAAGATATCAGCAAAGAGGATCTAAAGCTAAGTAAAATTTCAAAAACCATGAAAAAGCTAGAGCCGTTTTTAAAAGACGACGAAAAAGCAAAAGTCGCGCACGTACTGGCAAAGGGCGGTAGATTTGACAGCTACGAAAGCGCGTATAAGGGCGATAAAACCACAGTAAAAGTACCCGCCGCCACGCCTGCTGCGATCTACTACGAGCCACTTGGCGGACACAGACACTCTATCACGGGCGAGTACATGCCAGGCACTCCGACTCTAGCCCTTGCGGTCGCTAGCGACGGCACTCCGCTGGAAAAATTTTTCCCAAAATCAGAGTGGAAATACCTCGTAAGCTCACGCAAGTCAAACATCCAGCACTACTACACGATCGTTAGTCCAAAGCTACGCGCCATACATCCGAAAAATTTCGTAAGAATCGCCGAGGATATCGCAAGCGAGCATGGTATCAAGACGGGCGACAAGGTCAAGATCACGACTCCGTACGGCTCGCAAACGGGCGAGGCTTTCGTAACAAACGGCGTCGCTAGCGGCGTCATCAGCCTCGAGCACGGTTTTGGACACGACGAGTTTGGCGCCAGGGTGCATTTTATCGACGGCAAACCGGCCTTTTGGCTAGGAAGCGCGGAAAAGGGCGTAAATCACAACAAACTAGGCCTACTAGATCCGAAACGAAAGGGCAAATTTAGCCTAAACGACTGGCTAGTGGGTACCTGCGCTAGACAGGCGCTACCTGCAAATATCCGTAAAATCGGCTAAATTTAACGCGGCGGCCCTGGCTTAGCTGGGTCGCCGTCAAATTTGACGCTTGGGCGGTAAATTTAAAGTAGCGTAAATTTATCGCGGACGGCGTCAAATTTGCAGTATTTTTAAGGTAGTCCGCGCAAATTTGAGTCAAATTTACCGATAAATATCTAAGCTCAAATTTAGCTCGTCGATGACGCTAAGCATCTGCCTGACGTATTTTTGCTCGCGGCGAGCCTCGGCGATGTCTAGTTTATCAAAAAGCCGCCCCTCAAAAAAATTTCTCCTGCTAAAGCAAAATAGGTAAAATTTATTATCCATAAAGGCCACGCTGGGCGATTTTAGCGTGTTTTTGTAGGCTTTTAGTATATTTAGCTTGCCCATAAACGCAGGCGTAAGCAGATACCTCGCCTCCACCTTGTCGGTCGTAAAAACTCTAAAATTTTCATTAAATTTGACGTCGTCGAGCAGCTCTTTGTCGCCTAGAAATTTAGTGTTAAAATCCTTACTCACGGCGACCGTTTTTCCGTGAAATTTCTTATTAAACTCGCAAAATAGCACGCTACCTTTAAAGTCCAAATACTTATCAAACGCATACTTTAGCAGGACGAAGGCGGCGACGTATTTGTTATTTACGCGCGGATATTCGCGCTCGTGATTGATCACCTCGCACAGGTTAAATTTGACGCCTTTATATGCGCCGCGCACGCTATCTTCGCTGTAAAACGTGCTGGGCCTATAAATCCCTGCCGCGTAAAATTCGCTCTGCGAGATGCCGCCATATGCGCTATACGTAAAGCTCTCGTCGATCTCACCAATGAGCGCGGGTACGAAAACTTCTTTATAAAATTCGTTGTACTCATCCTGGGCTTTGCCTATGCTTTTTAGCTTTGCAGGCACCCAAAATAGCAAGCCAAAAAACAATATAAGCAAAACCAAAGCCGCCTCGCCGCCTAGATCAAAAATCTTAAGCGCCGCAAAAAATAGAGCAAAAATGCCGACGCAAAAGGCGATAAAACCGGGCTATCCCGCCGCCGCAGCTCGGCACTCTTTTTGTTTGTTTTTGGTTAATATAAACGCTTGCGAAAGGGTCATTTGCTCGCTTTTGATTAAAATTTACGTAAATTTTGACCGAGTGCGGCTTAAAATAAAGTAAATCGGTCGGGTAAATTTGAGTGATGATTTTTTAAATTTGAGGTTTTTGGAGTCAAATTTGACTCAGCGTAAATTTTGAAATTTGTCGCCGTTTTTGAGCGTAAATTTGGAGTCAAATTTGACAGCCCCGGAAGCGACTCGTCAAATTTGTAGATCGAAAAGCTCGCCAAATCAAAGCGACCTGCCGCAAGCTTACTACTCCGCGCAGGCCACACAGACAGAAGCTCAAATTTAGAGATTTTCTATCACCCTTTTTGTTTCTAGCGCGATTTCTAGCTCCTCGTTAGTAGGCACGACAAGAGTTTTTACCGCCGCGTCAGGGGCGCTTAGATCTCGTATACCGCCGCTTGCGGCAAAATTTAGCTCGTGATCGATCTTGATGCCCATATGCGTTAGGTCGTTACAGATTTTCTCGCGGCTATACGGGGCGTTTTCGCCGATACCGCCTGTAAAAACGACCGCATCCACTCGGCCCAAAACCGCGTAATACGCGCCGATATACTTTTTGATACGGTAGCAAAACATCTCAAATGCTAAATGCGCGCGCTCATCGCCGCCTTGCATCTTGACGACCACTTCGCGCATGTCGTTTGAGCCGCAGATGCCTAGCAGTCCGCTTTTTTTGTTTAAAAATGCGTCTATGCCCTCGGCCGTTAGCTCGCCTAAATTTAAAAGATATGTAAGCACCGCAGGATCCATATCGCCGCTTCTAGTGCCCATTATCAGGCCTTCTAGCGGACTTAAGCCCATCGAAGTATCGATGCTTTTGCCTCCTTGCACGGCGCAGGCGGAGGCTCCGTTGCCTAGATGTAGTGAGATGGCGTTAAATTTCTCGTACGGCACGCCTAGATGTTCGGCGGCCTTTTTGGTCACGTAGTGGTGCGAAGTACCGTGAAAGCCGTATCTGCGGATATGTAGCCTCTTACAAAGATCAAATGGCAGGGCATATCGGTAGGCGTACTCGGGGATAGTTTGATGAAATACGGTATCAAAAACAACGACGTGAGGCACCTTTTTACCACTCTCATGCATTGCATTTTTGATGCCGGCTAGGTGGCCCGGGTTGTGAAGGGGTGCCAGCACGGAGTTTTGCTCGATTTTGGCGATGACGTCAGGGGTGACTAGAGCCGAGTCACTAAAGCTCTCGCCGCCGTGCACGATGCGGTGCCCGATACCGTCTAGTTCGCTAAAATCATGCAGGATATTTGAGCTAACAAACAGCCGCCTCATCGCCTCAAGCCCCTCGTGGTGGTCTTTTAGCGGCGCGCGCTCCTCGTAAATTTTATCCGCACTAACGTCTTTTAGCTTGGCATAGGAGCTTGCTTCGCCGATCTTTTCGACCAGGCCGCTAGCGATGACGCGGTTATCCGCCATATCAAAAAGCTGAAATTTAACCGACGAGCTACCTGAGTTTAAAACCAAAATTTTCACTATTTTTCTCCTTCATTTGCGGCTTGTATCGCGCTGATTAGAACCGTATTTACGACATCTCCCACGCCGCATCCGCGGCTTAGGTCGTTTACCGGTTTTTTTAGACCTTGCAAGATCGGTCCGACGGCGACGCAGTTTGCGCTTCTTTGCGCGATTTTATAGCCGATGTTGCCCGCGTTTAAATTTGGAAATACAAAAACGTTCGCGCAACCTGCTACGTCGCTGTTTGGCAGTTTTTTGCGCGCTACAGCCGGGTCTATGGCCGCGTCGTACTGCACGGGAGCTTCGATTTTTAGGGCGGGAGCTAGACCTCGCGCTATCTCGCCAGCACTCCTAACCAGGTCTATATCAGCGCCGCTGCCGCTATCTCCGCTAGAGTAGCTTAGCATCGCTACTCGCGGTTCTAGTCCGAATGCGCGCGCCGTATCAGCCGAGACTAGAGCGATTTGCGCTAGTTGCTGCGCATCCGGATTTGGATTTATTGCGCAGTCGGCGTAGATCAGGATATCCTCGTCAAAGCACATTATAAACGAGCTTGAAACTAGCGGGCTATCAGGGCGCGTTTTGATGATTTGCAGCGCAGGGCGGATAGTGTGCGCCGTGGTCGTGTTTGCGCCGCTCACCATGGCGTGGGCTAGTCCTTCTTGTACCATCATCGTAGCAAAGTACGTCCTGTCTCGCATGAGTTCGCGGGCTTGCTCTAGGCTTACGCCCTTGCTTTTGCGGGCTTCAAAAAGCGCGGCGGTTAGGCGATCTGCGTGCTCGTTTTTTTCTAAATTTATAAACCTCGCGCCGCTTAAATTTACCCCGAACTTTTCCGCTTTAAATTTAACCTCGTTTTCGTCGCCCAAAAGGATCAAATCTACCGCGCCGCTTTTTAGTAAAAATTCGCTCGCTCTTAATATCCGCTCATCTTCGCTTTCTGGCAAAACGACGGTTTTTTTATCTTTTGCGGCGAGTTTAAAGAGCGAATTTTCAAAGCGCAAAGGCGTGATTATATCTTGCTTTGCATTTAAAATTTCATCCAAATTTCCGCTTACGATCAGCTTTGAGTTTCGCGTAAAAAAGCTCAAATTTTCACGGCAAAAAACGGGAACGTTTAAATTTCTAGCGATCTGTAAATTTAACTCTATTTCGCCGATATTTGCGATGCTTTTTGCGGGTTTAACGAGTACGAAATCAGCGCTCTCGGCCAGGCGGTCAAATTCATTTATCGCGCTTTTAAAAAACTCACGCTCGCTGCCGTTTTCAAAGGCTTTCTGGGCATTTTCTAGTCCGTAAAAATCATTGATGGGGTCAAAAACGGCTACATTTTTAAATTTTGCTGATATAATTTCGTAAATTTCTTGAAAATTCGCGCCAAGCGCAAGGATAGAATCGGCCATAATTTTCCTTTTGGAACTTGATTTGCTTATTTTATCGTAAAATTTTCACTTTAAGGTAAAACGTGAGAAAAAATATTTACTTTTGCGCCCTTGCAGCAGCGTTTTTGAGCGGGTGTTTGCCTAGCGCCGATCCTCGCATAGATATGAAGCCGCCAGTTTACGTTGAGCAGCTTCCTGCCAAGCAGGTCAATAACCAGCCAAACGCGGGCAGTCTTTTCGGTCGCGGCGACAACCCGCTTTTTGCCGACCGCAAGGCAATGAACGTAAACGACATCGTAACCGTCGTCATCAGCGAGCGCGCCAACCAAAGCTCTAGTGGCAAGCACGACACGAGTAAAAACAGCACGATAAGCCTTGGCGGAGGGATATTTACCGCAGGCTCCGCGCCGCTATCGACGCTGGCTACTCAGCTAAACAAAGCCAGCGATATCGGCTTTAGCGCGGGCACGAAAAACGAATTTACGGGTGCAGGATCTAGCGTGCGCGCAGAGGCCTTTACGACTACGATCTCAGCGCGCATCATCAAGGTGCTAGAAAACGGCAACTACTTTATCGAGGGTTCGCGCGAACTGCTCATAAACGGCGAAAAGCAGATCATGCAGCTTAGCGGCGTGATCCGCCCGTACGACATCTCAAACGCCAACGAGATCGACTCGCGCTACATCGCCGACGCCAAGATCCTGTATAAAACAGAAGGCGACGTGGATAGGGCGACGAGGAAGCCGTGGGGGACGAAGCTTATGGAGGCGATCTGGCCTTTTTAAGCTTTTTTATGCTTAGCTAGATGGCTTGTCTTTTGAGCGCTTTTTGCGGATTTTGTTAAAATTTGACTTGATAGGCTACATGCCTTATCTTCGTCAAATTTTAACTTCAAAACCCCAAAAATCATCTCAAAATACTTCGCCTTATCTTTTTCTATTCAAATTTGAAGTCAAATTTGCAAATTTAACTTAAAATTTTTACTCACCGAGACCCGCAACCTGAAAATGCAAATTTAATTTTGCGGCGCGATAGCGCCAAATTTAGGCCTGCACGCAGTGCAGCAACTTCTAACGTGCAGTGGGGTTGGAGAGGGTTTGGGAGAGGGTCTGCCTTCGGCAGTTGCGAGTGCGTAGCACGACGCAAAGGAAGGCGACGCTCTACTTCGCTTCGCTCGTAGCTGCAAGCAGACCGTAAGTAGAAACCCCTTCTGCCTCCCAAAAAAAGAAAAAGCTTAAATTTTAGAAAACTAAAAAATGTGTATCATTAAATTTGAAAACCAATTTTAGCATTTTAAAGGTACGGGTCTCGGCGCGTCAAATTTAATAGCCTATCCAAATTTGAATCCTTCTAAATTTCACTCACAAAATTTACTCAAATTTAAGCCCTTTTAAAGCCGAGCCCAAATTCTAAGCTCGATTTTACGCGTTTTTAAACCTTAAAGCTGTATAATCGGGGTCAAATTTATCAAAAGGCGATACAGATGATAAAAGGCATTTCTGGCTCGCGCATGGTGATGGAAGCCTTGCGCGAGGAGGGCGTAGAGACGGTTTTTGGTTACCCGGGCGGCGCGGCGCTAAACATCTACGACGAGACGTACAAGCAGAGTTATTTCAAGCACGTTTTGACGCGTCACGAGCAAGCCGCCGTGCACGCAGCAGACGGATACGCCAGAGCTAGCGGCAAGGTCGGAGTGGCGTTTGTGACGAGCGGCCCCGGCTTTACAAACGCGGTCACTGGTCTAGCCACCGCATACTCGGATAGCATTCCGCTTATATTAATCAGCGGCCAGGTTCCGACCTCGCTTATCGGCACGGACGCCTTTCAGGAGATCGACGCCGTGGGCATCTCTCGCCCGTGCGTGAAGCACAACTACCTCGTGCGCAGTATCGAGGAGCTGCCGCGCATCCTAAAAGAGGCCTTTTATATCGCTCGTTCGGGACGCCCGGGGCCCGTTCACGTCGATATCCCAAAGGATATAACCGCAGCCGTTGGGGATTTTGATTACCCGACCGAGATAAAGATGCCGACATATAAACCGACCTACAAAGGCAACGCAAAGCAGATCAAAAAGGCGCTCGAGGTAATCGCCGAGGCCAAACGCCCGCTGCTCTATCTAGGCGGCGGCGTCGTAGCGGCGAACGCTAGCGAGCTCGTGCGTAAATTTAGCGCAAAGACGGGCATCCCAGCGGTCGAAACGCTGATGGGGCTTGGCGTCCTAACTCACGAGGATAAAAATCTACTCTCGATGGTCGGCATGCACGGCAGCTACGCGGCAAATATGGCGATGAGCGAAACCGATCTAATCATCGCGCTTGGCGTGCGGTTTGACGACCGCGTGACGGGCAAGCTAAGCGAATTTGCCAAACACGCCAAAATCATCCATGTCGATATAGACCCTAGCTCGATCTCAAAGATCGTAAACGCGCACTTCCCGATCGTAGGCGATCTAAACTGCGTCCTAGAAGAGATGCTGGAAAAAGTAAGCGTAAACGAGCAAAATTTGACCGTGTGGCGTGAGATATTGGCCAGATACGACGCGCTAAATCCGCTGGATTACAAAGACAGCGACGAGATCATAAAACCGCAGTGGGTCGTGTGCGAAACGGCTAAAATTTTAAAAGAATCGGGCAAAGACGCCGTGATCGCCACCGACGTCGGCCAGCACCAGATGTGGGTCGCGCAGTTTTATCCGTTTGATAGGCCGCGCCAGCTGATAACTAGCGGAGGACAGGGAACTATGGGCTTTGGTTTGCCTGCGGCCATCGGAGCAAAAAACGCGATGCCGGAAAGCACGGTTGTAAATTTCACCGGCGACGGCTCAATCCTCATGAATATCCAAGAGCTGATGACTGCCACCGAGATCGGCAAACCCGTCATCAACATCATCTTAAATAACAATTTCCTAGGCATGGTGCGCCAGTGGCAGACATTTTTCTACGGCGAGCGCTACTCTTCGACCGACCTTAGCTTGCAGCCTGATTTTGCAAAGATCGCAGAGGGCTTTGGCGGAACGGGCTTCGTGTGCCGCACGAAGGATGAGTTTCGCTCCGCGCTAAAAGAGGCGATGGCCTGCGGCAAAACGGCGGTGCTAGACGTGCGCGTGGACAGATTTGAGGACGTACTGCCGATGGTTCCTGCTGGCGCGGCAATATACAACATGATCTTAAAAAGCAAGGAATAAAAATGAGCATAAGAAGAGTGATTTCAGTCATCGTGCTAAACGAGCACGGCGTTTTATCGCGCATTTCCGGGCTTTTTGCGGGGCGCGGATACAACATCGACACGCTCACAGTAGCACCGATCCCGGGCACCGAGCTTTCTCGTATCAGCATCGTCACTAGCGGCGACGAGCGCGTGCTAGAGCAGATCGTAAAGCAACTACACAAGCTAATACCGACCTACAAAGTCTTCGAAAGCGGCGAATTCGTAGAAAAAGAAATGGCGCTAGTTAAAATCCCGCTTAGCGAAAATTTCGGCGGACTAGACGCGATACTAAAGGCCTACAACGGAATCGTAGCCAACACCAACGAAAACTATATCGTCGTCATGGTTAGCGACGACGCGAGCAGGATAGAAAATTTCCTCAAAGCTATCAAAAAATTTAACCCAACAGACGTCGTGCGCGGCGGCTCGGTGCTAATGGATCTATGATGAAACTAAGCGAAATTTATAAAATCTTAGGACTGGAATTTAGCGGCGAGGAGCTAGAGATCACGGCTCTAAATTCGCTCTCAAACGCAGGGCCTAGCGAGCTTGGCTACTGCGATAGCGAGAAAAACGCTAAATTTATCGAGGGCTCAAAGGCGGGCGCGATTTTAGTCGCGTCAAATTTAAAAGAACTTGTCGGCGCGCAAAGCAGGGCGGTAGTGGTAGAAAACCCACACCTTGCCTTTGCCATTTTGAGCGAATATTTTGCAAAAGAGCTTCTAGCATCCCAGCCACAGCCGGCGCAAATTTCGCCAAGCGCAAAGATAATGCCAAACGTTTACGTGGGCTCTGGCGCCGTAATCGGCGACAACACGCTCGTGATGGCTGGTGCGTACGTCGGCGACAACGTAAAAATCGGCGCAAACTGCGTCATCCACCCAAACGTCGTCATCTATAACGACACTGTTATCGGCAACGGCTGCCGCATCAACGCAAACGCCGTCATCGGCAGCGACGGCTTTGGCTACGCGCACACGAAAACGGGCGAACACGTGAAAATTTACCACAACGGCAACGTCGTTTTAGAGGATTTCGTCGAGATCGGCGCGTGCACGACGATAGACCGCGGCGTGTTTGAAAGTACGGTCGTAAAAGCATACGCCAAGATCGATAATCTCGTGCAAATCGGCCACAACTGCGAGATAGGCTACGGCTCGATACTAGTCTCGCAGGTGGGGCTAGCAGGCTCAACCAAACTAGGACGTAACGTCGTGATGGGCGGACAAAGCGGCTCGGCGGGGCATTTAAAAGTCGGCGACTTTGCCCAGATAGCGGCGCGCGGCGGCGTGTCAAAAGATATCGCCGGCGGCAAGAAATACGCGGGCGCATATCCGATAATGGAGCTGGCCGATTTTTTCAAACTACAAGCTAAGATCGCTAGGTTTTTTAAAAAGAACTAAAAATTTGACGGCTTTGCATAATAGCCGTCAAATTTGACTATCAAAGGCGTAAATTTGAACGCAAAATCCATGGAAAAAAGCAAAAGAAAAGAAGTTTTAAAAGCTATAAAAGAAAAAGAACTAGCCGAATTTAGGCAAAATTTGCCTATGTCCGAGGATAAATTTATACAGCTTTTTGAGATTTTGGATGCCCAGCTTCACGCGCACGGCTGCGATCACAGCCTAAAACTCACCGAACAAATTCTCTCAAATTTGGATGTAAAAGACGTTTTAAGCGTGCTTGCGTGGCTCGAAGAGCAGGGCGGATACTGCGACTGCGAAGTGATGGCGAATGTGGAGCAGAAATTTGAGTATTTAGACGAAAAATTAATATAAGGAAGTTGCAGACATGAAACAAAATGATATAAAAATTCAAATAGATAAATTTGAAAAAAATAAAACTAGCTCGCATCACCGATATTATTCATTTGATTTTTGCTACAACTATTTTTACAAGAAACAAAACTCTGGCATAGATTTAGAAAAAGATTGTTTACAGTTGGGCTATTACCTGGCTAGCTGGGGTATGCTTCGCGGTAGTTAATTTTTACTTCAAACAAATCTTGCGCACTATAAAAAAGTTATTAAATTTATAAATAGCCTTGACAAACAAGATTGGGATATAGACATAGATAACTACGAAAATAATTTAGATAGAATTGTTGATATTTATAATGGTATAAAGGATTGTATTATGCCGCCTAAAGCTGATAACAATCACCTTGTGCTAGTTAGTAAAATAATGCTAGGCACACTAGGAATAGTCCCCGCATACGACAGATATGTATCTCAAAGTATAAAAAACATATACAATGGAGATAAGTTTAATATTAATACCCTTAACACAACTAAGAATTTTAACAAAAAATACAAGGAGTCCTTAGAATTTTTAAACAAATTCTACAATGCAAACAAGGTCGATTTTGATACGGTTAGTATCTATACAAAGGAATTCGGTAGCGAAAAAGATTCAAAGTTGCAATATACAAAAGCAAAAATTTTGGATATGTACCTATTTTCAAAAGGTCTACTATGAATTTGTTTGCAAAAAACCAATTTTAATCCATTAGCACAGCATAAATTTGACGCCGCAAATTTACTCGCCGCGTCAAATTTGAGTCAAATTTTAATTATCTTTTATAGCTTTTTACAAACTCGCCGATCCTCTCGATACCTTTTTTGATACTATCTAAATCGGTCGCAAAAGACAGCCTAAAGTATCCGTCCATACCAAAGCCAACGCCCGGCACCACGGCAACTTTCGCCTTTTCTAGCAGCTCTTTACAAAATTTCATGCTATCTGGCTCTACCGCGGAGCAGTTGATGAAAAGATAAAACGCGCCGTCAGGCTTAAGCACACTGAGTCCCGGTATAGCGTTAATCATCTCAACGCCTAGGTCGCGGCGCTTTTTAAACTCGCCCTTCATATACGCGATATCTTCGTCGGCTTTGCCCAGCAGCGCAGGGATGGCGCCAGCTTGCGTTAGGGAGTTTATGTTGCTCGTGCTTTGGCTTTGTAGCTTGTTTACGGCAGCATTTAGCTCCTTAAACGGGCTAGCCATGTAGCCAAATCTCCAGCCCGGCATCGCGCCGCATTTGCTTAGGCCGTTTATCGTGATCGTGCGATTAAACATATCCTCGCTCACGGCCGCAGTCGCGACAAATTCGCCCTCGTAGTTTAGCTTTTCGTACATTTCGTCGCTAGCTACGATGATTTTCGTGCCTTTTAGCACTTCGCCCAGCGCCTCCAGCTCTTTGCGGCTATATATCGCGCCCGTCGGGTTGCAAGGACTGTTTAGCGTTAGAATTTTAGTTCTAGGAGTGATCGCCGCCTTTAGCTGTTCGGGCGTGATTTTAAAGCCTGTTTTTTCGCTAGTTTCGATAAAAACGGGCTTACCGCCGCTAAATTTGACCATCTCCGGGTAGCTCACCCAGTAGGGACTTGGCACGATAACCTCGTCGCCCTCGTCGATTAGCGCCTGAAATACGTTAAAAAGAGAGTGCTTCGCGCCGACGTTGGTGATGATCTGATTTGGCGCATAGTTTAGGCCGTTGTCGCGCTTTAGCTTTGCAGCAACCGCCTCTCTAACCTCTGGCGTGCCGGCAACGGCGGTGTATTTGCCGCAGCCTTTATCTAGGGCGGCTTTTACTTCGTTTTTGATGATCTCGGGCGTGTCGAAGTCCGGTTCGCCCGCGCCAAAACTGATCACGTCCTCGCCGCGGGCCTTCATCTCTTTTGCCTTGGTGCTGATTTCGATGGTTAGGCTCTCGCCTAGCACCTGAACTCTTTTTGATAGCATTTTTACTCCTTTTTCTAAATTTAAATTTAAGATATAGTTTTTAGATAGCCGTTATCGTTTAAAAACAGATACATTTCGCCTAAAATTTGCTTTCGCTGCGAGTCGGTTACGAGTTTTGATTTTTCGATGCGCTCGTTTAGGATGTCCTGGATCTCGTAGATGTCGTAGTCCAGATCCTCCATGATATCAAGGATAGACTGGCTTTCTAGCAGGTGCGACACCTTAAATCCCTCTGCGTCTATCTCGATGGTCGCTTCGGTCGGGTGAGTAAAGAGATTGTGTTTCATGCCTAGCACCTCCTGATACGCTCCGACCAGGAAAAATCCTAAAAAGTACTCCTCTTTTTCCACGTCCACGTCGTGCAAAAACAGAGGATTTTCCTCATCGTCAAAGCCTATCTCGCCGTCAGAATCGCATGTGATATCCCACAGTGACGCCGAGCGAGTAGGGCGCACGTCTAGGCGGTCAAGCGGCATAATAGGAAAATTTTGCTTTAAGCCCCAAAAATCAGGCAACGACTGAAATAGCGAGAAGTTTACGAGATAGCGCTCCTGTGCCTCCTCTTGCAGCTTTAAAAGCTCGGCGTTGTGCTGCTTGGTGCCGAGGATTTTAGCCGCTTTTTTGATGATTAGGTGGGTTAAAATTTCAGCGTTCGAGCGGTCTTGCAGATCGACGTATCCTAGATCAAATAGCGTCAGGATACTCTCCATGTGATCGATGCTATCGTGCAGATACTCTATCGCATTTGACGGTTTTATCGTGTTTAGCAGGTCGTTTAGCTCGGTGATTAGCTGAGGATTTTTCTTTTTTAGTACGAGCTTTTCCTCGGTGTAGTCCTGACTAAAGAGCTCCAAAACTGGAGCTATCAGCACCGCGTGCGAAGCCGAGACGAAGCGCCCGCTCTCGATAAAGATGTCTGGCTCCACCTCGTTTCGCTGAGTCGCCATCGTCTTTAGCAGATAGACCACGTCGTTGGCGTACTCGCTTAGGGTATAGTTTCGGCTTGAGTTTTCCTTAAACTGCGAGTACTCTATGGCTAGACCGCCGCCTAAATTTATGGCTTTTAGGTTTTTTGCGCCCATTTTACGCAGCTCGGCGTAGATGTTTCCTGCCTCGATGAGAGCCTTTTTTAGCGGGTGGATTTCGGTTATTTGCGAACCGATATGAAAGTGGATCATGTTAAATCGATCGAGCAAATTTGCCTCTTTTAGCAAATTTACCGCTTCGATTAGTTCGGTCGCTGTTAGGCCAAATTTGGAGTTTATGCCGCCGCTTTTAGCCCAGATGCCAGATCCGCTGCTATGCAGCCTTATGCGCAGACCGATGTTTGGCTTTGGGGCGAAACGCTCTTTTGCGATCGCGATGATAGCCTCAAGCTCGTTTAGTCCCTCTATCGTTAGCGTGATGTTGTGTCCCATCTCGGCCGCAATAAAGCCGATGTTTATCATCTCTTTATCTTTAAAACCGTTTACTGTGATCGGCGCGCCTTCGTTGTTATACGCCATCACCAGCAGTAGCTCCGCCTTTGAGCCCGCTTCCAGACCGTAGCCGTATTTTTGGCCGTGACGGACTAGGTTTTTTACAAAGCCCGGATATTGGTTTACTTTTAGCGGATAGACGGCGTTAAAGCTACCTTTGTAGCCAAATTCGTTTTTCGCGCTCTCAAAGCTTTTGTAAATTTGCGAAATTTGCTTGTGTATGAGGTGAGGGAAGCGCAGCAGCAGCGGGCCTCGGTAGCCTTCGCTCCTGATGCTTTTTACGATGTCGATGATGGCTGGTTTTGAGCCGGTATTGACGCAAATTTTACCGTTTTCGACGATAAAGTTATTGTTTCCCCACAAATTTAAACCATAATCATACATTTAAAATCCTTTTAAGCTCACTCTCCAAATCTGCCAAATCAATCGTTTTTTCAGCCTTCTCGCTCAGATCTTTTAGCCAAATTTTGCCCGATTTTAGCTCATCTTCTCCGACGCAAAGGCAGATCCTAGCATTTGCGTTATCGGCGGCGTTTAGGTGCTTTTGCAATTTTTTAGGCTCGTAGCTCACGAGAACCGGGAGACTTTTTCTTAAATTTATCGCTATTTTATAGACCGCGTCCACCCCCTCCACGTCCATCGCGCCGATATATACGCCGCCTCTTGCGCTCTGGCTCTCGCGGCCGCCTAGGATTTCCATTATGCGCTCGATACCCATCGCAAAGCCAACGCCGTAGCTAGCCTTGCCGCCTAGGTACTCGACCAGCCTGTCGTAGCGTCCGCCGCCCGCGACTGCGCTTTGTGCGCCGATCTCGTTTGAAACGAACTCAAACGCCGTTTTGCAGTAGTAATCAAGCCCGCGCACGAGCTTTGGATCTATCTCAAACTCCACGCCGTTGCCGCTTAAAATTTCTTGCAGCTTTTTAAACTCGCCCGCACATACGTCGTTTAGACTGCCGATTATCAGCGGCGCGTTTTCGTAGATTTTTTGACAGCTTTCCACCTTGCAGTCTAGCACGCGGATAGGATTTGTTAGCTTTCTGCGCTTGCAGTCCTCGCAAATTTGACCTTCGTGCGCGTCTAAAAATTTAACCAACTTTTCGCGGTATGCACCCATACTAGCGGCGTCTCCGAGCGAATTTATAAGTAGCTTGGTTTTGATACCCAGGCGCGAAAATATTTCGTTTATCATCAAAATAACGCTCGCATCCTCATAAACGCTAGGTTCGCCGAAGCACTCGCAGCCAAACTGATGAAACTCGCGCAAACGTCCTTTTTGCGGGCGCTCGTAGCGAAACATCGAACCGTGATAAAAGTACCGTCTCACGCCGCCCGCGCGGTCAAATTTAGCCTCGATAAAGGCGCGCACGACGCCGGCCGTACCCTCGGGACGCAGGCAAACGTCTTTGCCGCCCTTATCCTCAAACTGATACATCTCCTTGCCCACGATGTCGCTACTCTCCCCGACGCTGCGGCGAAAAAGCGCCGTCTGCTCCAGATGCGGAGCTAGCACAAACTCGTATCCGTAGTTTTTCGCGACCTCTTCACAGATTTTGATTATCCTCTCATAAAGTCCCGACTGGGGCGGCAAAACGTCCTTCATCCCCCTTAATGCGCTAATCATTTATAAACTCCTTTGTCAAATTCGTTATTTTTTCTTCGTCCCAGGCGGCATCGATCGTGACGTAGCGAACGCCTAGTTTTTGCAAAATTTCCTCCATCGCGTCCTGAACTCTTAGTAGATAACCAAATCCGCGAGCCTCTATGTCGTCCATCTGCGCGCGCGAGTTTAGGCGCGATCTTAGCGTGCTTTCGTCCGCTTTAAAAAATACTATTTTTTGCGGAAAACTTCCTTGTAGAGCAAACTTGTTTAAGCTTAAAAGCTCCTCAAAGCTAAAATTTCCACCCGCCAGCGCGTAGGCCATACCGGAGACAAAGCCTCTGTCGCTTAAAATCATTTTATCTAAATTGGGTTTTATTATTTTACCGAAATGCTCAGCTCTATCGGCCAAAAATAGCAAAATTTCAGCCCTTTTATCCAGGTCGTTTTCTTTTAATAAAATCTCGCGTAAATTTTCGCCAAGCTTCGTACCGCCCGGCTCTTTAGTCACGATTGCTTGCGGGTAAGCCGCCGCCAGCCGCGCTATCTGCGTACTTTTGCCCGCGCCGTCGATACCTTCAAATAAAATATACAAATTTAGCCTTTCAAAGTTTCTAAAATTTCGCCCGGAACCAGCTTGCTAACGTCGCCGTTATGGCTAAGAACGGAGCGCACGATCGAGCTCGAGATAAAGGCGTTTTGCAGGCTCGGCATCAGATAAACGGTCTCTAGCTCATCCCAAAGCACAGCGTTTGCGTAGCCGATTTGCAGCTCGTACTCAAAGTCGCTGACCGCGCGAAGTCCGCGGATCACGACGTTTACGCCGCAGCTTTTGGCAAAATCAACGAGCAGGTTATCAAAGCCCACGACATCGACGTTTTTTAGATCCGCCGTTGAGATTTTTACCATTTCTACGCGTCTAGCCAAACTAAAATAGGGCTGCTTGCTCTCGCTTGCCGCAACTGCAACGATAACTTTATCGAAAATTTTAGCCGCCCGCCTGATAACGTCGACGTGTCCGTTTGTTACGGGATCAAAGGTGCCAGGATAGATACAAGCTTTCATTTTTTCGCCTTTAAATTTTAAAGGATGATTTTACTATTTTATGCCTAAAACAGGACTTTATCTTGCGACTGGCGCAGCTGTTTTTAGTCCCATCTTTTGTAAATTTGATGCTCTAACCCGAGCAGATCAAGCCACTTGCCGATGATGAAATTTTCCATATCCTCAAGGCTATTTTGACCGGAATAATAACCCAAAACCGGCGGCGCGATAACGGCGCCGAGCGCAGAAAGCTTGGCTGCGTGCTCGAGCGCTAGCGTAGAAAACGGCATCTCTCTAACACCCAAAACCAGCCTTTTTCGCTCTTTTAGCGCGACTGCGGCGGCGCGAGTTATCAGCGTATCGGCAAAGCCCGCGTGGATTTTAGCTAGCGTGCTAATAGAGCAGGGCACGACGATAGTAGCGTCTATGCCAAACGAGCCCGAGCTAGGAGCTGCGGCGAGATCGGAGTCATCGTGGATAACGGCGCGATTTTGCAAATCTTGCCAAATTTGATAAATTTTGTCTTTTTGAGCACGGTTTTTATCAAATTCGCTCTTATTTTGAAATTTACCGCTCTCAAATTTGTCCAAAATTTGGGTGTCTTGCCGCTCGTTTTTCTCGCTGCTATCAAATTTGCAAATTTCCCCGTCTGCGTCGTCAAGAGCGCAGTTATCCAAAGCGTCAAATTTTAAAACATTACTGCCCAAATATTGCGCATTATCAGCAACTTTACCGTTTTGGGCTTGCGATCTCTCGTCTCCGCCTACAAAGTCCAGCTCGCTTTGAGCGGAGCTAAAATTTACAAATTTTGCGTCTTCGTGATCTTTGTCAAATTTGGCGCTACTTTGGTTTGCGTTAAATTTTAAACCCGTTGCACCGTTTTTATAAAAAATATCCGTAAAATTTAGCTCTTTTTCTAGCACGTTCATCGCGTTTTTACTCACGCACAGATGCAGCTCGCTTCTTTTTGCTATCTCACAGGCGAGCTTTAGCCCCAGATTTACGCCGCTTGCGCCGCTAATACCTAGAAAAATTTTCATCTTATCATCACCTGTTTTTTTGAGACGATTTGAGCGCTGAATACCTTTTTATCGTTGTTTTTGACCTTGATGGTTTCGCCTAGATTGCCGTTTTCTAGTGCCATAACCTCGACGATGATGCTGAGAGCACCGTCGTTAAGCACCGCATTTATGCGCTCGCCTTTTTTAATTAGCGGCAATGGTGTAAACTGCCGCAGTCGCAGCACTTCGCCGCTTTTTATGTTTTGCTTTGTCGCTAGCCTCGCGTTTGGAGCTTCGCTCATCATGTCGGGGCTAAACTCGCCAAGCTCGACCCAGTCTTTCGCAAAGTCGTCTATACCTAGCATCTGGCGCGTCGCGAGTGGCTTAGCAGCCCGCAAAACCGGCATTTTTGCGCTAACTTCGTATCTAAAAAATACGCTTGGCTGCGAGCCGTTTGGCGTGATAAAACTAGCCCTGAAGCTGCCTTTTGGATTGATTTTAGTTACGTAAATTTTGTCAAATTTGTATTCGTGGAAGTTTTTAGGAAGTTCATTTTGAGGTTCAATAAGCGGAAATTTGACGAATTGTAGTCCCTTAAACTCGCTCGTAACCTCTTGTAAAAAGGCGCGCTGCACGAGAGCTAACGCGTCGCAGTTTTTGACAAATATCGTCTCTCCGCCGCTTTTATTCTCAAGCTCTAGCCCGTGTTTTTTTAAAATTTCAGTCAAATCTCTCGAATTTATTTTTGCGGCTTTGTTCTCTCCTAAATTTAAAATCTCGTCGTTTTTACCCGCAAAACCCAAGTCCGCAAGCGTGATTTTGCCGTTTGAAACGCAATACATCGGCCAAAGTGCTAAATCTGACGAAAATAAAAAAATGGGAAAAAATAGTAAGAAAAAAATGGAGCGGGAAACGAGATTCGAACTCGCGACCCCAACCTTGGCAAGGTTGTGCTCTACCCCTGAGCTATTCCCGCACCGTTTAAGAAGTCGCAATTTTAGCAAAAACGTTTTCATTTGTCAAGAAAATTTCAAAATTTTTACGATTTCGCCCGCTTTTAGCTCGCCGAGGCTTTCGTTTGTTACCAAAACGGCGTTACTTTTGATAAGCGGAGTTATCATGCCAGATCCGAATTTATTATTATCCGTTACGCTAAATTTGCCTTCGCAAAAGCTGCCCAGCACGATATTTTGGCGTCCAGATTTTATTTTTACGTCTTGATTTAAAACGGCGTCGAGTTTTTCAAGCTGTGCGCCCTTTAAAAAAGGAACTACTAGCAAAAAGCACATCAAAAACGCCGCCATCGGATTTCCGGGCAGGATAAAAACTATTTTTTTACCTTTTATAAAGGCCTTGCTAGGTCGCCCAGGGCGGATATTTACGCCGTCAAAAAGCTCGCTAAAGCCTAAATTTAAAAGCGCCGTTTTCATAAAATCAGCCTCGCCCTTACTTGCTCCGCCGCTTGTTATGATGACGTCAAATTCGGCCGTTTCAAGCGCTCGAGTAGTGCTTTCTAAGTCGTCTTTTATGATGCCAGCATACGAGCTGGCAAAGCCGAAGCTTTGAAGCAGTGACGAGATGCCTGCACCGTTTGCATTATAAATTTGCTCCTCGCTCGCGTTTTGCCACGGCTCGACCACTTCGTCGCCGCTTGAAAATATACCGATCTTTAGCTCGCGCTCTACGCAGACGCAGTAAATGCCCTGGGCGGCTAGCATCATCACCCTTGCAGGCGTTAAAATTTCGCCTTTTTTTAGCAAAATTTCACCGGCTTTGACCTCTTCGCCTTTGTATCTTAGGGCGTTAAATTTTTTGACTTTACTTTGCGGCGAGAGCTTGCCGTCTAGCAAAACCGCATCTTCAAAAGGCACGACCGTGTCGGCATTTGTCGGCATTTTTGCGCCTGTCATTATCTTTACGCATTTGCCTTTTTTTAGTGAGATTTCGGCTTCATCGCCAGCTAGCACGGTCGCTGCGATACTCAAAGGCTCGTCAAAATCATCAAATTTGAGCGCGTATCCGTCCATCGCGGCATTGTCGAAAGAGGGCAAATTTTTAACCGCGACTGCATCCTGGGCTAAGACTTTACCCGTAGCGCGCTCAAGACTTATAAACTCGCCGCAACCGTCAAATTTAGCTTTTTCTAGGATCAAATTTTGAGCAAGCTCTAGCGTCATTTTACTCCTCCAGCCTGCGTATTTTTGCGCCCAAAGCCGCTAGTTTGCGCTCTAGTCCCTCGTATCCTCTATCTAGATGATAAATTCTATGCACGCGGCTAGTTCCGTTTGCGGCAAGAGCGGCTAGCACTAGAGCAGAGCTTGCGCGCAGATCGGTAGCCATCACGTCTGCGGCGTTTATCTCGCCTCCGCCGTAGATCGTCGCGATATGGCCGTTTAGGCGGATGTCCGCACCCATACGCGTGAGCTCGCTAACGTGCATAAATCGGTTCTCAAAAAGCCTCTCGTCGATCGTGCTAACGCCGTTTGCTGCGAGCGAGAGCGCCATAAACTGCGCCTGCATATCGGTCGGAAAGCCCGGAAACTCCGTCGTAACGATCTCGACGGGATTTATGTTTTTAGCCGGCACTATCGTGATTTTATCGCCGTCCACGACGGTTTCAAAGCCCATTTGGTTAAATTTAGTAAGCACGGCTCGTAGATGCGCGGCGTTGGCGTTTGTGATAGTAACCTGCGAGTTCGTGATCGCCCCGGCGCAAAGATACGTGCCCGCCTCGATCCTATCGGGGATGACCGTTATCTCGCCCACATCCAGCAAGCGCCTATCCGTACCCTCGATCACTAGCTCGTCCGTGCCTATCCCCTCGATCTTCACACCACCAGCTGCCAAAACCTCGCAAAGCTGCACCACTTCGGGCTCTTTAGCGACGTTGATTAGATGCGTCGTACCGTGAGCGAGCGCGGCGGCCATTATGATGTTTTCGCTGCCCGTTACCGTGATCTTGTCAAACACGATCTGCGCGCCTTTTAATCCGTCAGGTGCGGTAGCGACGACGTAGCCTTGTTTTATCTCGATATTTGCGCCCATTTTTTCAAGCGCGCTTAGGTGTAGATCGATCGGTCTTTGTCCGATCGCGCAGCCGCCCGGCAGGCTCACCTCGCAGTGGCCAAACCTAGCTAGCAGCGGACCAAGAACGAGGATAGAGGCGCGCATTTTACGCACGATGTCGTAGTTGGCCTTTGTGGAGCTAACGTAATTTGAGTTGATTTTTAGCGTGTGATCGTCCGTAAATTTGCACTTTGCGCCCAAATTTACCAGCAGCGTCGCCAATGTTTTTATATCCGCGACGTTTGGCATATTTTTTAGCGTCACGTCGTTTTTTATGATTAGAGCTGCGGCTATCAGGGGCAGGGCGGCGTTTTTCGCACCGCTTATGGCAACCTCGCCGCCTAGTTTTGCGTTTCCTTCGATTTCTAGATAATACATATTCTTAAATCCTTAAATAAAACCCAAAGTATAGTAAAATTTAGCTTATAAATTTAAATTTATGCCGATATTTACCGATTTATTTATATAATCTTGCTTTTAGGCGGCCAGTTTCCGGCACTCAAATTTACCGCAAAACGTCGTCTTAAATATAAAATAGGATAATTTAAATGAAATTTACCATTTTTTTACGGCTTGCGCCGATTGCGGCTTTGATTTTTAGCGGATGCGCGAACAGTACTCCCAAAATTTACCCGATCGATCAAAGCGGACAGATCTTAAATGCGAGATTTTTAAACTCGCAACAAGACGTCTTTAACGATCTAGGCGGTATCGCGCTTTCAAATTTTATGCAAGGTTTTTTAGGCAAAAAAGACGGCGGAGACTGCTCTGGTTTCGTCTCGCTCGTAAACAAAAACATAAATAACGTTTACTTTTCCGAGACGAATTTACTCAAATTTTACGGCGAACAAGGATCAAAATCGCAAGCCATTTATAATTTTTATAAAAAGCGAAATTTGATCTCGCAAACAAGTCCGAAGCTCGGAGATTTGGTGTTTTTTAACAACACCACGAGCCAAACCAAAGGCAAAAATAAACAAATCATAACGCACCTTGGCATCATAGACCGCATAGAAGATGACGGAACTATAAGATTTATGCATAATACTAGAGGCAAAAACAAAAGCGGATTTATAAATCTATTTCAAAAAAATAGCCACAAAATAGGCGGCAAAGAGGTAAACTCCTACATCGTAGCGTGCAAGGGCGGCGACGCTACATGTCTAACGTCAAACAGATTCGCCGGCTTTGGCAAGGTTAGTTTTTAGCTAAATTTATGTCTAAATTTTATATGATAAAGCCTTTTAAAAGGAGCCGTTTTTGAAAGCCACGATATCGCTCATCGCGCTAAATTGTCTAATATTTTTTGCCGTTTACTGCGGCATTTGCGGCACTAACGCGACGCTTGGGCTAAATATGTTTTTTGTAGACGGGCTTTACGTTTGGCAGCCCGCGACCTCGATGTTTATGCATGCAAATTTGGCCCATCTGCTGATGAATATGGCGGTTTTGTATCAGTTTGGATCGCTTCTTGAGCGGTACTATGGCAGCGAAAAATTTGCCGTTATTTACTGCATCGGAGGCGTTTTAACCTCTCTACTTAGTTTTGTTTATATTTATGTTATGTTTAAAACTAACGGAACTTTTATAAATTTAGTCGGAGCTAGCGGCGCGATCAGTCTGCTACTGGGCGTTTTGGCGTTTTTGGACGCCAGTAGCCGAAAAGGGCTAATAATCGCGATCTTACTAATAAGCTTCGCGCCAGTGGCTATGGGCGTAAACGTCGCCTGGTACGCGCACATAATCGGCTTTGCGCTAGGATATTTCGGTGTAAAATTTAAGGTGATAAAATGAGATTTTTCGATCAAATTTGGGAAATTTTAGAGTGCGGCGACAAGGAGCTTAAATTTGATAAATTTAAACGATTTTACGCCGAATACAAGGCTGGCAAATTTGACGCGCAGATAGAAGAGGGCGGTAAATTTGACGAAATAAAACCGCTTCGACGCCCGAGTTATGCGGAATTTTGCGAGGTCGTAGCCATGAGAGAAATCGGCAGTAAAAAGCAAGCCGACAAACAAAAGGCTTTCCTCCACTCGATCGCTCACATCGAATACAGCGCCGTAGATATCGCGCTAGATGCGGCGTATCGCTTCCGCATGCTGCCAAAAGCCTACTATGACGACTGGCTAGAGGTCGCAGAGGATGAGATTAGGCACTTTAAGATGATCGAGGAACACATGGCTAAATTTGGCGTGAAATACGGCGGATTTGCCGTTCACGACGGGCTTTTTATCGCTCTGCAAAACACCTCCGCATCGCTGCTTGAGCGTATGGCTGTGCTGCCTAGATATATGGAGGCAAACGGCCTTGACGCAAATGCATTTATGCTAAAAAAACTAGAAACCGAGCGCGAAAAATATGAAGACAAGGCGCGGCTTTGCGAAATTTTGCAAGTCATCCTAGACGAGGAAATCTCGCACGTCTCAAAGGGCGATCGGTGGTTTAAATTTGCTTGCGAAAAAGAAGGCGTAAGCCCCGAAATCTACGCGCAAATCGTGCAAAAAATCTATCCCAAAGCCTTTTTGCAGTCTCGCGAACTAAACGTGAGCGCGCGCCTAAAATCAGGCTTTAGCGAGGCGGAAATCGAGCACATAAAAAATATAGCGAAAGCCGGAAAGGCGGAATAAAATGAAAAAAATATACTTTATCAGGCACGCAAAAGCCGTAGATGAGGGTGAGGGTAACGACTTTGAGCGCGATCTAAGCGAGCGAGGCAAAAAGGATCTGGCGCTGATGTGCGAACGACTAAAAAAGCACGAGGTGAAGGCGGACGCGATATTTTCAAGCCCCGCCAAACGCTGCGCCAAAACAGCTCAAAAGCTAGCCGAAGCAGTCAAATTTAAGAAGAAAATCAAATTTAAAGAGGAGTTATACGGAGCGCAGACGCATGATCTTTTAACCTTCGTAAGAGAGTTTGACGACAAATTTCAAAGCGTATTTGTCATAGCTCACAACGACGCTATAACTGAAATTTGCGAGCTTTTGAGCGATGCTGCGATCGGAAATATCCCTACATGCGGCATCTTTTGCGTCGAATTTGACGACAGCTTCAAAGATTTAAAAGAACACGGCGCAAAAGCTCTGTTTTTTGACTATCCTAAAAAGCATAAAAAGTAGGGCTGTTTACAAGTTCTACTTTGATCCTTGCATGTTTTATCAATCCAATTTACTTCATAAAAATTGCTTCAAAAACACACAATAGAGTGCAAAATATTTAGCAAAATAAGCATAAAAATTATCCGTTAAATTTAGCATGAAATTTGATGGATAAATTGTTTTAACTCAAAAGGTAAAACGCTAAAAAAGACCGTGTTTTCAGTATTTGCTAAAGATACTGAGGCAAGACAAAAGAGATATAAATATTTATTTGAAAATTATAGTTTTCAATACAAAATAGCAAAAATAGTCTGCATTTTACTTTTTGACCTATTATTGTAAGCATTAAACTATGTATCATAAAAATTGAGTAGTTTTTGTATTTTTTATCCAAGAATAAGAATTAAATGATTGTTTTTAGTAAGCCGCAAAAAAATTTAAAAGACAAAGTAATAATTTACTCAAGATCTAACGATTTAAATTTTATCTCTAAAAGTTTTTGCTTATATAATTTATATGCAAAACTACTTAAAACAAGAAAATATAATCAAAAAGAAAAGCATGTTTTCGGGCAACATTTCAGAGGACGCTTTTGCACGGCTTTTTACTGCCAAAGGTGCTATTCCAAGTTTCTAAAAACTGATTCATAAATATATCGATTTCCACATAGCTATTCGGATAGCGCTTAGCCATAGCGTAGTTTTGCGCGCTGTGTAGAATCTTTCCATCTTGCAGGCCTTTTATTGAGTCGCATTTGTAGGTTTTTTTCTTGCCAGCCTCCCATTCGCTTGTGGTCTTTCGAAGCAGTTTCGAAACATCATAGCCGATGACTTGCTCTATTTTTTGACGCAAATGCCACTCGCCCGTATTTTGCTTAAACAAATACTCGGGTGACAAAACTTCGACAGATACGGCCTTGCGCGACAAGTGCCGTTTTAAAAAAGCCGAAACTTTAAAAAAATGCGCAGGCAAACAAAAAACCATGGCGTGGATGTGCGGCATCCCGCCGCAGTGAGCCTCGAATACGTATAAAACAAAGATCGGATATCGTTTTAGCTCTTTCTCAATGAGCGTTTTCAGATACTTTTCGAGAGCTCGCGCGGCTTCGACTGCACTCATACGGCCGCAAGTGCCACGCTTTTTTATGCCCGAATTGTCAAGGGTTACGGCGATACCGAGGGCAGTAAAGCCGATTTTTTCGAGAGTTTTTGAAACGTCTGTAGTTCGCAGGCGTATTTCTCGACCTATTGACGAGCGAGTAAGAAGCTCATCGCTAATCACCTCACCGTCATCGAGTGAGAGAAATTTTCTATTTTCTAGCATACTGACCGCCCTAAAAATAGAATATTTTTTAGCAAAACTTCCCGAGATGTTTTATGTGCTGATAAGGTTATATTAGCTAATATTTCAGAGGTCGAAAGGTGAATGCTTTTACAAGTTTCAACTAATTCGGCCCCGCTTTTTTACTCATAACGCCAACCCCAAAGATTTTAAGTAGTTAAACCACCACGTTATAACTTTTCTAGTCATAGCGATATTCGTTGATTTATTGTAAACCCCTGCTACGCCGTGGATAGCGTGAAAAAGCGTGCGTTCGACCTCGTAAGGTATAAGCCCGTTTTGAGGCATATTTTCATGGCAAAATGTAGAGGCTATTTTCCTGAAGCTATGAAATACAAGGCAAACATTATCCCCTAACTTTTCAGAACAATAGTCGCCTAGCACATTTGAGAGAGTCCTGTCGCTTAAAGGCTCGCCTTTTGTATTTCCAAAAAATAATTGACTTCCTTTAAGATTAAAACTCAATAGCCATTCGCCAACCTCCCGCGGAAGTCCTAGATATTCATCGCCATTTTTTTTGGTTTTGTTTTCATCTTTTGGAAAATATAAGTAAAATTCGCCGTTTTCATCAATTTTTAGATGATTTGCGAACATCTTTCGGACGTTTCCGGCACGAAGCCCTGTAGCCAAGCCCATTATTAGAGCTTTTTTATAGAGGATATAGGACTGCGATAATTTAAAACATACGAAATTAAACTCTCAAGATCGGCTTGGTTGCTAATCCAAGCATAACCTTCGCTAGGCGGGCAATCGTAGCTTTCTTTTGAGAGAATGCCGTCAAAAATATCTTTTTTTAAAATGCCTCGCTTTCTAGCAAAACCCCAAAGCTGATGAACAAACTCGCAATAATCGTCAAGACTAGCGTAGAGTTTTTCGCGAAAAATTTCATCGGCGATATCTTGCAAATGTTTTCTTTCAATTTTTGAAATATCCCTATCGGCAAGCACTCCAAGCCTTTTGCCAAAAATAGTTTTCTTTTTCTTGACGGTTGTTGCAGCAAGCGAGGGGCGAAAGGTTGGATATAACTCGAATACGCTTCGTAAAGTATTTTTGGAAGTTTTAGCAGCACTAGGAACGGCTAGCAAAAACTCATCAAGAGCTTTTAGCGCTTCTTTGTAGATCATATCACCAAAACTCCCCAAAAATTTTACTAATTTTCCATTTTTTGAATAATAGAAATCTTTTCGGTATTTTACATGTGTAGTGTTTTTTTGTGAAGCTTTTTAATTTTTAGACACAAGCCCGTGTCGGTAAGCATTTGGCGTCTTTCTTTTTTATCGCTTGGTAGCTTGTAATCACGAATAGCGTCGTCAGGCGCAACTTTAAAGTTTAGTTGTTGAGTGAGTTTCATTTTCGACCCCGCTTTTAATTTAATTATAAAAACTTTGAGGCCTACTTGCCGGGATTTGCTTAAAAAAACTTCCCAAAAACACTTGGGAAGTAAAGTTGGGAAGTTTTAGGGCGTTAAATTTGATAAATTTCGCGTTTAACGGTTTTCGTTAGTTAAATAAAAGCATAAATTTTGGGGATTTTTATCGGTTTTGTAAGTATCGTGGTGCGCTCGAAGGAATTCGAATCCCTGACCTTTTGAACCGCAATCAAATGCTCTATCCAGCTGAGCTACGAGCGCACTTTAAAAGAAGTGTGAAGTATAGCCAAAGGTTTCTTAAATCTTTCATAAATTTTGACATAGTTGCTAAAATTTTTTATATTTTTGCACCCCCTACTACATCAAATTCGCCGCAAGCCTATAAAATTTCAAATTTGTGCGCCAAATTTGCCGCATTTAATCGTCTATAAAAAATCTTTATGTTATCTTATGCAGCAAATTTAATCAAAAATAAGCGCGCCTGGCTACCGAGCACTAAAATATATAAATAAAGGTAGTACAAGCTAAAAATTTAATAGCAAAAACAGTTAAAGATAACAAAAAGAGCAAATTTAAAGACTGTACGCAAAGATCGTACTCTAAAAAAAGCAAAATTCAAGCATCAGCAAGCAAAAAAGAGTAAAATTCAAAAAACGATAAGAAAGGAAAGCCAAGTGATACATAAAATTTTGATCGCAAACCGCGGAGAGATCGCCGTTCGCGTGATCCGCGCCTGCAAAGACCTACACATTAAAAACGTCGCCATCTACACCAAGCCCGATCAAGACTGCCTGCACGTCAAAATAGCCGACGAAGCCTACCAGATCGGCATCGACCCGATCAAGGGCTACTTAGACGCCAAGCGCATCGTTGAGGTCGCAAAAGCTTGCGGTGCGGACGCCATACACCCGGGCTACGGATTTTTGAGCGAAAACTACGAATTTGCCAAAGAGGTCGAGGACGCGGGGCTGGTTTTCATCGGGCCTACCGCCGACGTCATCCGCAAAATGGGCAACAAAAACATCGCTCGCTATCTGATGAATAAAAACGGCATCCCCATCGTGCCCGGCACCGAAAAGCTAAACAACGAAACGATAGAAAACATCAAGCTCTACGCCGAGCGCATCGGCTACCCCGTCATCCTAAAAGCTAGCGGCGGCGGCGGCGGACGCGGCATACGCGTAGTGTGGAAAGAAGAGGAGCTAGAATCTAGCTTTGAAAGCTGCAAGCGCGAAGCCAAGGCGTTTTTTAACAACGACGAAGTTTTCATGGAAAAATACGTCGTAAATCCGCGCCACATCGAGTTTCAAATTTTAGGCGACAAATACGGCAACATCATTCACCTGTGCGAACGCGACTGCTCGATCCAGCGCCGCCACCAAAAGATCCTCGAGATAGCGCCGAGTCCGACGATGAGCGAAAGCCTACGAAAGAGCATGGGCGTGACCGCAGTCGCCGCGGCAAAGGCTGTAAACTACACCAATGCAGGCACGATCGAGTTTTTACTCGATGATTACAACAACTTTTACTTTATGGAGATGAACACCCGCATCCAGGTCGAGCACGGCGTGACCGAGGAGATCACGGGCGTGGATCTCATCGTGCGTCAAATTCGTATCGCGGCGGGCGAGATCCTAGATATGGAGCAAAGCGACGTCATCACGCAAGGCTTTGCGATCGAGGCGCGTATCACCGCCGAGGACGCATGGCAAAACTTCATCCCAAGCCCTGGCGAGATCAGCGGCTACTACCCTGCTCTAGGCCCTTCCGTTCGTGTCGATAGCCACCTATATAAAGACTATCAGATACCACCGTTTTATGATAGCTTGCTAGCTAAGCTCATCGTACGCGCCCCTAGCTACGATCTAGCCGTAAATAAACTAAAACGCGCGCTAGATGAGTTTACGATCGAAGGCAGCGTCAAAACTACGATCCCGTTTTTGCTCAGCATTAGCAAGGAGCGCGACTTTAGGCGAGGATTTTTCGATACGTCATATGTCGAAAACAAAATGCCTACCCTGCTAGAAAAGATGAAAACCAAAGACAACGAGGACAACGAAGAGGTGATCGCTGCAATCGCAGCAGCGATACAAAGGGTAAAAGACGCTAGAAAATTTAAAGAGGAGCACGCGGATGAATGATTTTTTCGATAGTTTAAAGGATATAAAAAAAGAGCTTCAAAAAGAGCAAAATGCAAATTTGAGTTCAAATTCAGCCGCCAAAAACGCCGCAAAGCAAAATTTAAAACCTGAGCCAAAAACCTTCAGCAAAGAAGAAGCCATCACGCATAAAGAGCAAAATTTGCGTGATGAGTTTCTAGCCTACGTCAAGGACGCGGATATCAAAAAGTGCTAGTAGTGCCGTTTTCCACCATGCCCAGCCCCTGCCCCTACCTCAAGGACAGGGACTCGCGCATGGAGTATCGCTACATAGACGGCTGCGACTTTGCCGTAAACGACGCTCTGGCCAGGCGCGGCTTTAGGCGCTTTGGCAAATATTTCTCCAAGCCAAACTGCGCAGGGTGCCGCGAGTGCATAAATATCAGGGTTGATGCGCTAAATTTTAAATTTAATAAATCCGCCCGCCGCACGATGCGCAAAAACGAAAACACCAAAATCATCCTAACAAAGCCGCTCCTAGACGACGCGCACGTGGCGCTATACAAAAAATACCACAAATTTATGCAAGAAAAGCGCGAGTGGAAGTACTACGAGCTGGACTTTCGCCGCTACTACGAGCTCTATGTCGCCGGGCATGCGGAGTTTGGCAAGGAGATTGCGTATTTTGCAGACGGCCGGCTCATCGGCGTCGATCTAGTCGATATCCTTAGCGACGGTATCTCGGCGGTTTATTGTTATTATGATCCTGATTTTGCAGACCTTAGTATCGGCAGATACTCGCTCTATCAGCAAATTTTACTGGCCAGGCAGCTAAATTTACGCTGGATATATCTAGGCTACTACGTCAAAGACTGCCCTAGCCTAGCCTACAAGGCCGACTACAAGCCCTACGAGCGCCTGTGCGAATACGTCGCGCTAGATGAAACGCCCGTGTGGAAAAAAGCGGAATAAAAAATGCTTTCAAATGCGTTTTATAAAGGCAAAATTTGATAAAAGTAAGTCAAAATCTAGAATCACTAAGCATAGAAACATCAGACGCGGATCTGTTTTTCGAGCTGCAAGCGCTCATAAAGCGAAACTTCGCCAAGACGCTGGGGCAAAAAGGCAAAGTGATGTCGTTTTACGACGAAAACGAGAAGGTTCAGCGCAAATATTTCGTCAAATTTCTAAAAAAACTCTGCCAAAGATACGAGCTAAAAAACGTAAATTTAAACTTCGCCGAGTATAAAACCATCAAACTCCACTACATCCAACCAAACTCGCTAAAAGCCATGGTATTCGTCGACGTCGCATTTGTGCGAAGCGGCGCGATATTTAGCTTTGATCGCTCAAACGAGTCCTTTATCTCGCACATCATCAAGGGCTTTGAGTCAAAGCAAATTTTATCCGCCGAGGGTCAAATCATCCTAAATATCGCAAATTTGGGCGAATGCGCACGCCTAGAGGAGCTGTTTAACAAGAGCGAATATATGAAATTTTCGATCATCTTTAACTATAACGAAGAGGAATTTGAAAAATTTAAAAAACAGATCAAAATCTGCGCCAAGAAAAACGAGGCCAAATTTGCCGCACTTACTAGCCTTTTCGAGGATCATTTTACGGTGCTTGGGTGTGATAAAAACGATAGCTTTGAGGAGGTGCGAAACCGCTATCTCGAGCTCGTCAAAGCCTATCATCCCGACTTTCACGCCGCGCTTAGCCCCGAGCTTTTGGACGAGTGCAAAACGCAGTTTCAGCGCATCCAAAACGCTTACGAGAGTTTGAAGCCATATTTTAAGGAGCTGGAATCGGGAGCGGCGGAATAAGATTTAAATTTAGACTTTAGCATAAAAAATATAATTTAATAACCGTTTAATAGTGCCCTGAAAAATCACGCAAACTATAGCCATAATTAACGCATAAGGGCCTATAAATAACATCAAAATCAAAGAAATAATAAGATTAAAAACGTAAAAGTAACTATCGCCGTTGCTATCGTCGAAAAATATATCTATAGGCGTTAGTTCAATATTTTGATTACAAGGAATAAGCCTTAAACAGCGAAATAACCAAAAAATCGGTATAGCCAAAACCAAACCGAAAAATAAACCGCCCATGATGTTGTCCATGTCGGGGGCGATACCCTCAATCAAATAAGTACTCGCAATGCCTAAAAATAGGACAAAAAGAATAAAAAATATGCGCTTCATATGGATATTTTAAATTTTCGAGACTTAAAAATCAAGAGAAATACGATACGAGCCCCGCCAACCCCCTGGCTTAAATTTAAAATTTACGCTCAAATTTGATGTTACGCGTAAATTTATGATCACGCGGTCAAATTTACTTCCCCGATTGCAGCAGATAGGTCTTTTTGCGCTCGCTGGAGCTGCCGATATTTAGCGCAAGGCGGTATTTTGTTATTGTGCGGCGGACGACCTCGACGTTAAATTCCTTTTTTATAAACTCCAAAATTTTCAGATCGCTAAGCGGCTTGACAGGATTTTCGTTGCGAACGAGATTTGCCACGAAGTCCTTGATGGCCTTGTTTGAGACGTCCTCATCGATCGCGGCGGAGAAAAAGCTCTTTATAGGCACTAGTCCGCGTGAACACTCTAGGTATTTATTTGAGATACCGCGCGAGATAGTTGACGGGTTTCGCCCCAGATCCTCGGCGATGTCCTTTAGGCGCATGGGCTTGATATCGCCGCCAAAAAAGTAATCATACTGATACTCCACTAGCATTAGAGCGATCTTTCGCAGCGTGGCTTTTCGCATGTCAAGCGCGTCTATGAGGTCTTTTGCCTCTTTTACGCGCGAGGCGACGAAGCTCTCTTTTTCGTCCAGTCCCTCGACGTCGATGACGATCTCGGGATAAAAGTCGTCGTTTATGCGTACCTCGATACCGCCCGAGCTCGTGTCGATGACGATATCCGGGATGATCGCCGCAGCCTCGCTCATATACTCGATCGCGGGCGGATTTTTTAGCCTTTTGATGACGGCTAGAGCTTCATTATAGAGCGGGATTTTGCGCATTTGGGAGAGATTTTCGAAATTTAACGCAAGCTTTTTAGCGCTTTCAAAGAGCTTTTCGTCCAAATTTAGCTCCTCAAGCTGAAATAAAAAGCTCTCCTTATAGTCCTTTGCGCCGATGCCCGCGGGCTCGAGGTATGCAAACCGCTTTCGCACCGACTCGATCTCCGCCTCGCTAAATTCGTCAAAGACTTCAGGCTCGTAGTAGCCCTCCTCATTTATGCACTCGATGATTTTCATCGCGATTTTTTGGGATTTTTCGGTCGGAAACAGAGGCTTATCTATCTGCTCGATTAGCTTGTCGTAAAGCCCCGTTTTAGCCATGCTAAAGCTTTCGATATTGTCGGTTACGCTGTTTTTTGATATTTCTTTGAAGAAGTTTTTATCTTTTTTGGATGGCGCGGCGCTTGGTAGCTCGCTTAAATTTCGCTGCTGCACGCTAGCAAACGGATTGTCCGCCAAAAACGGCTCAAGCGTCTCCTTTAGCTCCTCGACACTGCTGCTAAGTATCGGCAGCCACGAGCGCAACGTGTGCGAGAGCTTATTTTTGGGAGCTTGAGTTTGCTTTAGCATTATTCTACAAATTTAAACTCTTCGCCCAGATAGTGGGTGCGCACGAGTTTGTTGTTCGCGACTTCGTTCGCGCTGCCGCTAGCTAGCAGGCTACCGTCCTTGATCACGTAGGCACGGTCGCAGATGGCTAGAGTCTCGCGGACGTTGTGGTCAGTGATGAGCACGCCGATACCAAGCTTCTTTAGATCGCGAACTATGCTTTGTATATCGCTAACGGCGATCGGATCGACGCCGGCAAAGGGCTCATCTAGAAGCAAAAATTTAGGCGTGATAATGAGGCTTCTAGCGATCTCGCAGCGCCTGCGCTCGCCGCCGCTTAGGCTCACGCCCTTTCGCAGGCGTATCGGCTCGATGTTTAGCAAATTTAGCATTTCATTTACTTTTTTCTCGCGGACGGCCTCGTCTTTATATAGGATCTCGGCGCCGAGCAGTAAATTTTCCTCGACGGAGAGGTCTTTAAATATGCTTGATTCTTGCGGCAGATAGCCGATACCCATATGCGCGCGCTTATGCAGCGGCACCTTCGTCACGTCTGCGCCGTCTAAAAAGACGCTGCCACTAGTTGGCGAGATGAGACCGCAGATCATATAAAACGTCGTCGTTTTACCCGCGCCGTTTGGGCCTAGCAGCCCTACTACCTCGCCGCTTTTGACCTCCAGCGAGATACCTTTTATGATGTTTGTTTTTTTGATCGTTTTTTGTAAATCTTTAACTTCTAATTTATGCACAGTAAACCTCGTATTTTCGACCTTTTTGGCTAGGCGAGATGACTACCTTGACGCATTTTTCGCCCAAATTTGCCAGTGCCTTTTCCAGTCGCTCGTCGCCCCACTCCACTAGGTGAAGCCCATCTTCTAGCAAATTTTCAAAAAGTCCGTTTTGCAAAATCGCGTCAAGTCCGTTTTGATAGATATCGTAGTGATAAATTTTATCCCCGTAGCTTTGCATAACCGAAAACGTGGGCGAAGTAACCTCCGCATCGATGCCGCGAGCTTTTACGATGGCTTTTACTAACGTCGTTTTGCCGCTAGCCAAATTTCCCTGCAAGATAACGACACCGCTTTGGGGTAAAATTTTTACCACCTCGCTAAGCTCGCCAAGTCCCAAATTTAGCTCTATCATAGCTCTTTTACGTATAGCGCTTGGGCTGATTTTGGGATACTTTTGGTCTCTGGGATCGCTAGCACCTCGTAGCGCGCCTCTTTGGCTAGAAATTTGATCGTTATCACGTCGCCGATTTTAACCTCTTTGGCCGGTTTAGCAACGACGCTGTTTACGCTCACGACGCCGCTTTTACACATGTCTTCGCTAACTGCACGCCTTTTTGTTATATTTACGGTATTTAAAAACTTATCTACTCTCATGGTGGCGATTTTAGCCAAATTTGGCTTAAATTTTTAATTCCTCGTCATCGCATATTAAATTTAATGTAAATTTGGCGTTTAGCGCACGCGATTTTAGCGGAGATATTTATAACAAATTAATCAAATTTGGCTAAAATACGCGTCATCTCAATATAAAGGATAGAGAATGAAAAAAGATGTGAAAAAAGTCGTTCTCGCCTATTCGGGCGGACTTGATACGAGCATTATTTTAAAATGGCTGCAAGACGAGTATAAATGCGAAGTGGTGACCTTTACCGCCGATATCGGTCAGGGCGAGGAGCTAGAACCCGCACGCCAAAAAGCGCTCGAGCTTGGCATAAAACCCGAAAATATATTTATAGAGGATTTAAAAGAAGAATTTGCGCGAGATTTCGTATTTCCGATGTTTAGAGCAAATGCCGTTTATGAGGGCGAATACCTACTAGGCACTTCGATAGCTCGCCCGCTGATAGCTAAAAAACAAGCCGAAATCGCGGCCAAAGTAGGCGCCGACGGCGTGAGCCACGGAGCGACGGGCAAAGGCAACGACCAAGTGCGCTTTGAGCTAGGCTACTACGCGCTGGGAGATAACCTAACCATCATCGCTCCTTGGCGCGAGTGGGATCTAAACAGCCGAGAAAAGCTACTAAAATATGCCGAAAAAAACGGCATCAAGATAGAAAAGAAACCAGGCAAAAGCCCCTACTCTATGGACGCAAATTTGCTCCATATCAGCTACGAAGGCTTAGTGCTTGAAAACCCTGCTCACGCTCCGGAAGCCGATATGTGGCGCTGGACGGTAAGCCCTAAAGACGCTCCAAACGAAAGCGAGATAATAGAAATCGGCTACGAAAAAGGCGACCCGGTTAGCATAAACGGTAAAAAAATGAGTCCAGCGGCGCTACTAGCCGAGCTAAACCGCCTAGGCGCAAAACACGGCATCGGCAGACTTGACCTCGTCGAAAACCGCTCGGTCGGCATGAAAAGTCGCGGCTGCTACGAAACTCCGGGCGGTACGATAATGCTAAAAGCTCACCGCGCGATCGAGAGCATCACGCTAGACCGCGGCGCGGCACACCTAAAAGACGAGCTGATGCCTCGCTACGCAGAGCTCATCTATAACGGCTACTGGTGGTCGCCTGAGCGCATCATGCTACAAGCACTCATCGACAAGAGTCAAGAGAACGTAAACGGCACGGTCAAAGTCGAGCTCTACAAGGGTAACGTCATCGTGCTAGGACGCGACAGCAAGACGGACAATCTCTTTAGCGAAGCATTTTGCACGTTTGAAGAGGACAGCGTATTTGATCAAAAAGACGCGAACGGATTTATCAAGCTAAATGCGCTTAGATTTATCATCGGGCGCAAAAATGGGCGCAAATTTAACTAAATATAAGGACAAAAATGAAAGTACTACTAATAAAAGACGTAAAATCGCTCGGGAAAGCCGGCGAAATCAAAGAGGTAAAAGAAGGCTACGGAAATAACTTCCTAATCGGCAAAGGCTTTGCTAAAGCCGCGACTCCTGATGTCTTGCACCAATACGACGCCGAGCAAAAACGCAAGGCCGAGGAGCTAAAATACGAGATCGCAAATATAGAAAAGCTAAAATCAGAGATCGAAAAAATCACGCTCAAGGTTAAAAAGCCGCTCGGAGCAAACGGCGCGCTCTTTGGTGCGGTGACGAAGGATGAAATTTCAGAAGCGCTAGAAAAAAATCATCATCTAGTCGTAGATAAAAAGGCGTTTGACTTCACGCATACGATAAAAGCGACAGGTATCTATGAAGTGGACGTCAAGCTCGGCCATGCCGTGCGCGCCACGCTAAAACTAGACGTCGAGGGCGAATAAGTGTTTCACGCGACTACCATTTTAGCCTACAAAGGCAAGAATAAATCGGTCATCGGCGGCGACGGACAGGTGAGCTTTGGCAACACGGTGCTAAAAGGCAATGCGGTAAAAATCCGCAAGATCCACGGCGGCAAGGTCCTAGCGGGCTTTGCCGGCAGCACCGCCGATGCGTTTAATCTCTTTGATATGTTTGAAAACAACCTCGATCACGCAAAAGGCGACCTGCTAAAAGCAGTGATCGAGTTTAGCAAAGAGTGGCGCAAGGATAAGTATCTGCGCAAGCTAGAGGCCATGATGCTAGTGCTTGATAGAGAGAAAATTTTCCTTTTAAGCGGAACTGGCGACGTCGTAGAGCCAGAGGACGGCAAGATAGCCGCTATCGGAAGCGGCGGCAACTACGCCCTATCCGCTGCCCGCGCACTGGATAAATTTGCCCAAATCGACGAAGAAGAGCTCGTAAAAGAGAGTCTAAAGATCGCAGGCGAAATTTGCATTTATACGAACACGAACATAAAAACCTACGTTTTAGAATAGAGAAAAGATGAATTTAACCCCAAAAGAGATAGTGAAATTTTTAGACGATTACGTCATCGGACAAAAAGACGCCAAAAAGATCATCGCCATCGCGCTACGAAACCGCTACCGTAGGATGAAACTAGATAAAACGATGCAAGACGATATCATGCCAAAAAACATCCTAATGATAGGCTCGACGGGCGTGGGCAAAACCGAGATCGCAAGGCGTTTGTCAAAGATGATGGGCTTGCCGTTTATCAAAGTAGAGGCTAGCAAATACACCGAGGTTGGCTTCGTAGGACGAGACGTTGAAAGCATGGTGCGCGACCTAGCGGCTGCGTCGGTAAATTTGGTTAAAGCCGAACAGCGCGAGAAAAATCGCGAGAAAATCGACGAATACGTAAAAGATAAGATAATAAAAAAGCTCCTGCCGCCTCTACCGACTGGTGCGAGCGAAGAGAAAAAGGCCGACTACGAAAAAAGCTACGAAAAGATGATGAGTAGGCTAGAAAACGGCGATCTAGACGATCTAAGCATCGAGATAGAGGTCGTGCAAAATAGCTTTGATGCGGGTGCGAACGTGCCGCCCGATATGGCGCAAATGCAAGAGAGCTTCGTCAAAATCATCGGCCTAAGCAACAAAACCGTCAAAAAAGAGATGAAGGTAAAAGACGCTAAAGAGGCGCTCAAAAACGAAGCTAGCGATAAAATTTTAGATATGGAAAGCATCAAAACCGAAGCTGTGCGAAGAGCAGAAAATGAGGGCATAATCTTTATCGACGAGATCGACAAGGTCGCGGTAAGCTCCGGAAACTCAGGCAGGCAAGATCCGAGTAAAGAAGGCGTACAGCGCGACTTGCTACCTATCGTGGAGGGCTCTACGGTGACAACCAAATTTGGCGCCATAAAAACCGATCACATCCTTTTTATTGCTGCGGGCGCCTTTCACATCAGCAAACCAAGCGACCTAATTCCGGAGCTTCAAGGGCGTTTTCCGTTGCGAGTAGAGCTTGACAGCCTAGATGAAAATGCACTGTATCAAATTTTAACTCAGCCTAAAAATTCGCTACTCAAACAATACGAAGCGCTTTTAAAAACCGAAAACGTGGAGCTTAAATTCAACGATGAGGCCATCAGAGCTATCGCTAAAATCGCTCAAAACGCCAACGAAAAAATGGAAGACATTGGCGCTAGACGCCTACACACAGTGATCGAGCGCGTGATCGAGGATATCAGCTTTGAGGCTAACGAGCACGGCGGCGAAACGGTAGAGGTAGACAAAGCTCTCGTAGAAAAGCGCCTATCAGACGTCGTCGAGGATCAAGATCTGGCGAGATATATCTTATGAAATCAGGCTTTGTTAGCATCATAGGCCGTACGAATGCGGGCAAAAGCTCGCTTTTAAATTTTTTGCTTGATGCAAAGATCACCATCGTCTCACACAAGCAAAACGCCACGAGGCGCAAGATCAGCGGAATCGTAATGAACGGCGAAGATCAGATCGTCTTTACCGATACGCCGGGGCTTCACGAAAGCAACAAAACGCTAAACAAACTCATGATAAACGAAGCGATAAAATCCATGGGCGACTGCGATGCTATCGTCTTTTTGGCACCCATTCACGACAGCATAGAAGACTACGTCAAATTTCTAAATTTAAATCCGCAAAAACCACATATCTTGTTGCTTACCAAGGTTGACGAAGTCCCAAACGCCAAAGTGCTTGAAAAAATCGCGCAATATCAACAATTTCAAGATAAATTTACAGCGCTTTTACCTTTTAGCGTCAAAAAGCAAACCTACAAAAAGCCGCTTTTGGATGAAATTTGCAAGCTTTTGCCAGAGCATGAGTATTTTTACGATCCGGAATTTTTAACGCCGACAAACGAAAAAGAAATTTTTCGTGAATTTATCCTTGAGGCACTATACGATAATCTAAGCGACGAGATCCCCTACTCTACCGACGTACTTATAGACAAAGTCAAAGAAAAACCAGATATAACTGAAATTTATGCCACTATAATCACCGAACGCGAGATACATAAATCTATGATTATCGGAAAAAATGGACAGACCATCAAAAGAATCGGGATAAATTCAAGAAAGTTAATATCAAGTTTTACTGGCCAAAAAATACTCGTAAAGCTCGTTGTAGTCGTAAAAAAAGACTGGCGCAAAGACGAAAAAACTATAAAAAACTTGAATATTTTATAAATAATTATTAAGTTATATGTTTTTATGATATAATATATGCGTCTAATTGGCCAATATATGGTAAGATTAACTCAAATTTGAGGTTGCATTGAAGGATACTTAAAAATGGCAAAAAACAAAAATGGAGTAGCAAGTATAGTCACGTATGACCCTTACATGCAAACTTCATATGCATTTTCTGGTAACAAAATTTCGCAAATAGATCTAAGTAAAGCAAATAAAAATAACTTTTTTATATCATATATAAAATATAAAGACCTATTGATAGGAAACATAGAAATTCCAATATCAACAGAAGAAGATGATATATCAAATTTAATAACAATTAAGGCATATGAACAATTTAATTTGGATCCATCTTCAGAGTATAAGATTGTATATAATGAAACAGTAAGCATATCATCTGAAACCAAAATTTTTAATGTATTTATAACCGATGTTGTATTGACGGATAAGTTATATTCTTTTGCTCTTAAAAAAATTCCATATATAGATTATATAGCGGCTGCGCCATTGATGTTTTATCCGCTCTATAAAAAGAACATACTTTCAAGCCAAGATACCGATGCTTTTATGGTAATACAAGAAGATGATGCTTTTTTAGCTGTTTACCAAAATGGAGAGTATATTCAATCAAGGCCACTTAGATACTCGATTAAAAATATCAGCGATAAATTTTCTACTTTAAGCGGTAATAAATTAAACGATAGTGCTTTTTTAGATATTATAAAAAATGGAACAAACACTCAAGATGATAGAAATAGAGATTTTATAATTGAAATATTTGATGAAATTTCCTATTATATAGGAGACCTAGTAAATAGCTTAAGTAGATTTATTGGGTCAAACATTTCAAATATAAATGTGATAACTGATATAAAAATGGGTAATTTTGCAGAATTTATACAAGAAAAACTAGATATACCCACAATACATCTCGAACCAAATATTGCCATAAATTCAAAAGAAGTTGCAAGTAGTAATATTCACAATATTATGGCTATAAATTCACAATATTATAAAGAAACACAGGAAAATGATTTTAATTTCTCTAATTTTCTAAGACCGCTACCGTTATTTCAACGCAACAGTGGAAAATTGATACTATACACACTAGTAGGAATATTGATCGGATCGCTGTATCCGATGTATCTTTATGTGTCTGGAATCATAACCGATATAGATACTGCCGACAAAAGAAGTGAATATGAAATTAATAATGCTGACAAAATAAGGATAGAAGGAACAATAGCGGCCCTTGCACAACAAATTTTGAATATATCAAAATCAATTGAAGCAGAAAAAAATATAATTGATTTTAGAAAAAATACTATTAAAGAAATTTATGATAAAAAAGTCAACTACCCCATGAAGGGAATTGTTCTATTTGAACTTAGTAATCTAATAAATAATAAAGACATACAAACCGCAAGAATAAATAATTCTGATAGAAATATGGAGGTTACTTTAATAAGTAAAGACGAAAAAAAGTTAACCGAATTGATGCAAAATATAAATACCTCAGACAAATACTCTATATTAACCAAAGAAATTTTATTAGATAAAAAATATGAAGTACCATCATACGAAACAAATGTTACAATAAAGATTAAATGATGAAAAAAGATAATACACTCACTAAAATCGACAACTACTTTGACGGAAAAAAACCAAGTGAAGTTACACTAATGCTAATTATGGCACTTGTGTTATCTGGCGTTATTATATATTACGCAATTGTGGAATATGCACAAGATTATTACGATAGCTCAATATCAACCAATAGCCAAACTACAGAAGAACTAGACAAGGTAAATGCATATTTAGATAGTGTTAGTCAAAACAATGATAGAAATAATGACAGGAATTTTAAAATAAATCAAAAACAAAATGAGTTGACACAGATACAAAACGAGCTTGCTGATGCTAAAAATATGAATCAATATTTTGATAACAAATTAAAAGAACTATCATATTTGATCTTTAGCGAACAGAGTTGGGCTGACTTTTTGGACAATTTAGCACTTTTAGCAAATAAAAATAATGTAAAAATAACAAAAATAACAAATAGCTTTAAAGAGCCAAATGCGCAAAAAATAGAGCAAGTCCTCGACATAAACGTATCTGTTGACGGTGACTATAGGGATATTATAAGCTATATAAATGCTATTGAAGAGTCAAGACTAGTAGTAGATGTCAACAATATAGACATAAATTCTACAAATGGCAAACTAAGAGGAAATATGGGAATTTATATATGGGGGATGAAATACCAATGAGAAATAGAGTCTTATTTTTTCTTTTAATACTTTGCTCCGCATCTTTGGCTGACAATCCTCAAGCAGAGACAGAATACTATGATCAACTTTTTAGCGTGATCAATGAACAACGCAAGGGCTTAAATGAGTCGGATTTAAAAGTTTTATCTGATCCTTTCTTGATAGTAAAACAAAAAACTATCATAAATATGGAGAATAATTCTTCTACCAACCTATTTAATTTACAGGCTATTTTTAACAACAAAGCTAAAATAAACGGCAAATGGTATCAAGTAAAAGATAAAATTGACGAGTATGAATTGTCAAATATCCAATCAAAGAGTGTCACCTTAATAAACAAGGATGATAAAATTGACTTAAATTTAACACAAGGGGCAAATAAAAATGTCGTTATTAAAATTAAATAAATTTTTTACAATATCAATTACAACTGCACTATCATTAACTACAGCAGATGCTAGTAGTTGCGAAAAGAGGGTTTTTAATCTAAAAATCAATGAGCAAGTTTCAGTTCAAGAAATTTTAACGCAGCTATCTGATATGTGCCATTTTAGTGTAGTAACAAAAGATCAATTTGCTAAAGATGCTATAAGTGAACCACTTTTTGGAATCAATATAAAAGATAAAACGTTAAATGAAATTTTTAGTCTTTTATTATCCGAAAAAGACATGAGCTATACTTTTTATCAAGATATCTTAAAAATTTCATCCCTTCAGACCAAAACTTTTAAGATTGACTATATAACATCTGTAAGAGAGGGAACCGCTATCACAAAGGCTTCAGTTGATTCAGCCCCTATTGAAGTTGGCGATGAAAAACAAGATGATGGCGAAAAAGACATTACTAAAGGTGGCGGCAAACTCGACAACGTTATAAGAACTGTCGAAAAATTTGATTTTTGGGAAAAACTGGACACTGAAATTAAGGCAATACTAAATAATACAACAGAAAGTATTGTTGCGCCAGATCCTATCATCAATGCCAATGCAGGATTAGTTACCGTAACCGGCACCGCAGCTCAGCTAAGAAGAGTTTCGGATTATATTAAAGATATCCAAGAAAGACTCAAAAAACAAGTTGTTATAGATGTATCTATAATATCAGTAGAGCTTGCTAATAGCTACACAAAAGGTGTTGACTGGAGTAAATTTAATATAGGTTTTAAAACCGGATTATACAATCGTACAGTTGTAACTGGTGTAACTGAAACAGTAGGACAAGACGCCGCTGGTAATCCTACGACCACTTTAAGTAGAACATATGGAATGATTCCGGCAAATGACCTATTTTGGTCAAATAGAGGAAACGGTCTTGGCGGTGGTTTTTCTCAAAGCATGAATTTGATTGCAGGTTTTAATTTTAATTTAGACGGCGTTTTAAATTTCCTCGAGACAAATGGAAGAACAAAAGTTGTTTCAAGTCCGAAAATTACGACTTTAAATAACCAACAAGCCCTAATTTCCGTGGGAGATAATGTAAACTATAGAGTTCAGGAAGAAAGCCAAAACAATAACGCTTTAAATGGTAAAACCACTATAACCTATAAGCAGTATTCTGTTTTTATAGGAATTTTGCTTAACATTTTACCAGAGGTTTCAGACGACAATAAGATTATGCTACGCATAAATCCATCCCTTAGTAGCTTCAAATACAACGAAGATGACGTTAGACAAAGTACAACCATAAGAGAAATCGCACCAGATACTATACAAAAAAAGCTTTCTACTGTTGTGCAGGTAAATAGCGGTGATACGATCGTTTTGGGTGGGCTTATAGCTCAATCTAAAGGTAAAGAAAACACAAAAGTACCATTTTTGGGAGATATTCCCGTGCTTGGACACGCATTTAAAAGCACAAAAGATAACCTTAGAACAACAGAGCTTGTATTTATAATAACCCCAAGAATAGTCGATACATCAAATACCGCCCCAATCAATCAATCTCTTAAAGATCTAGGTTTTTCGAGGTCAATATATGAGCAATAAGTACACTACTCTAAAAAATATATTTATTGATGTAGCACAAGAAAATGATTATATAAATTTAGATAAATCTATTATTGCTTATAAAAAGATTTTGGATTTATTGCAAAAGCCGGCAAAGTTAATTTTATTTTACGGCAAACCTGGATGCGGAAAAACATTTTTATTAAAGAAAATCGTAAGGGATCTAAAGGATCGTGACGATATTGTTTTTTTCCCATATCCATTTTTTAATGAATCTGAATTTGTCAAATCATTATATGAAGGAATTTTTAAGAAAGAATCTCAGGAAAAAATAGAAAGCTATGAACAGTTTATAAAAATCTATAAAGCCAAAATAGAGGATAATCAAGAAAAAAAGCCAATAATAGTTATTCTTGACGAGTCACAGCTTTATCCTGAGATTTTACTAGAAAAAATTCGTATAATGTCAGATAGCGGTCTATTTAAATTTGTTTTTGCCACGCACGAAACGATTGATAAAGATGTACTATCGAGAGATTACTTTAAGTCAAGGGTTTGGGAAAGTATAGAGATGGGCTCTATCGATACAGAGGAGATGAAAGTTTATTTGGAAAATAAGTTACAAAATAGTCAGTTTTTTTATATTTTTTTAAAATTTACCGAAGAACAATTTCGTCTTCTAAATGAATTAAGCCAGGGAAATTTAAGAATGCTAAATAAATTAATGTTTAATATTTTTGAACTTTACGAATATTTTGATGCAAATCAACCAACTATAATAGGCGGTGACAAAATGGTAACAAAAATTTTAGAGATGGCAGCCATCAAATCGGAGCTTATAGATGCTTGAAACATATGAGATATTGGAGCTAGAAAGGCGATGGAGAGCCTACGACAAAAAGAGAAAAGAGTTTAAGTTTTCAGACAAAAAGAACTATATATACGCCATTTCAGCTGTTTTGGCTATATCTGTCTCTGTATCGTCGCTTACTTTTTATTTATTAAAAGATTCGCTAATAAATAACACTAATAGCGCAACAATTAGTAATGACGTCAAAGGCAACAGCAAAGAAGCAATAAAGCACTCTGAAGTTGTTGAACCGGAGCAAAAAATAGATCCAAGCAATAACACCCTGCTCAATTCTGATAATTTTGGCGGAACAGAAAATATATCAAATACACAGAATAACAGCATTGCGAACGAGGATACTTCAGATAATGTGAACACTGAAATTCAGCAACATGGCTGGGTTAATTTAAACAACGCGCCGCAATACATGCAACCAGTAGAAAATACAAATAAAAGTATTGGCGGCAAACAAGTTGCAGTTAGACCTCCAGCAGAAGAAATGATAAATTTTGATTCCGAAAAGCCTATCATTGCAAAGAACATGAATGGCGCACAAAATACAAATAATAGGTTTCAGATTCAATCTTCTGGTTCAGAAGTTTCGGTAGAAGAGCTAACTGCCAAATTTGAAAAGTCCAACAGCTCTGATATTGCAGTGTTAATAGCAAGAAGATACTATGACATCAAAGATTACAAAAATAGCGAGAAATGGGCACTCATAGCCAACGAACTCGATAGCAACAATGAAGAGAGCTGGATAATATTTGCAAAGTCAAAATATAATCTAAAGCAAAAAGATGACGCAATAAGTGTTCTTAAAATATACAACGATAAAGCAAATTCAGCAAATATCGAGGATCTTATGAGGCAAATAGAGGACGATACGGCCTTATAGTAAAAAAATATAACTATTTTTAGTAAAGGATCATAGTACTTAATGTGTAAAATTTATGAGCTTTTTTTAGCAACCATTTTAAAAAATAATTTAATAACAGATAGTCAATATCAAAATATACTATCTTTATTAAATGATAATACAGATTTTGAATTTGCTTTACATCAAGAAGTGCCGAATTTTTCAACAGACTATATATACGATATTCTTGGTGAATTATACAGAAGACAGCGTATTACAATTAATGAAATAACTGAAAATTTTGTAATAAATTTAAAGAAATTTTTGGAACATATTGCAACAAAATTTAAGCTGGAGTATGTAGACCTAGATAATATAGATATAGACTATAAACTATGCGAAAAGGTTCCATTAAATCATTTAAAAGCATGCAATGCTTTACCGATTAAAGAAGATGAAATCGCTGTTTATGTTGCTTTTAAAAATCCTTTTGATATGTCGGCACAAGACAGATTACAGTCTATTTTTAATAGGAAGCTTTTAAAAGTAGTTATAACAGATCCATCAAAAATAGATAAATATATAAGTAAAATAGAGCTAAATGATAGCGTAAAGGGTATTGTTACTGAGATAAGAAAAGAGTTGTCTTCCACTGCTGTTGTGGGCGGAAATGCAAACGAAAATAGTTCTGGTATATTAAAGCTAATAGAAGTTATTTTGCGAACTTCGATAGTAAGTCGCGCAAGCGATATACACATAGAAGCCACGGTGACGAATTGCATTGTGCGCGGCAGAATTGATGGTATGTTGGCCGAGCTTTTTATTTTTGATAAAGACCTTTTCCCCCCTTTAGTATCGCGCATGAAGCTACTTTCAAATATGGATATAGCGGAGCGGAGAAAGCCGCAAGATGGACGCTTTTCGGCTCAAGTTGCAGGCAAAGAGTATGATTTTCGTATTTCAACGTTGCCAATACTTCACGGCGAGAGCATAGTTTTACGTATTTTAGACAAATCAAAGGTACTAATTAGTCTTGAAAATTTAGGCATGCATCCAGATACTTTTGACAAATTCAATAAAGCAATGAAGGCTCCATATGGCATTATATTGGTTACAGGCCCAACCGGTTCAGGTAAAACAACTACTCTTTATGCTGCACTAAACGATATAAAAAGCGTAGAAACAAAAATAATAACCGTCGAAGATCCAGTAGAGTATCAGTTAAACATGATACAGCAAGTCCACGTAAATGAAAAAGTTGGACTTACCTTTGCTTCGGCTCTTCGCTCTATTTTAAGACAAGATCCGGACATCATAATGATAGGAGAGATCAGAGATCAAGAAACTCTTCGCATTGCCATTCAAGCTGCACTAACTGGCCACTTAGTGTTTTCAACGCTTCACACTAATGACGCAATAAGCGCTGTCACCAGAATAGCTGATATGGGAATAGAGCCATATCTAATCAGCGGAGCATTAGTAGCAATAGAAGCTCAAAGACTCATTAGAAAACTATGTCCAAACTGCAAACAAAAAACGGTTTTACCGTCAAATTTGCATGAACAATTTCATAATTTTTTACCGAAAGATTATCAATTTTATAAACATGTTGGATGCGATCAGTGTTCTCAAACTGGTTATGTTGGTCGAGAAATGATAAGTGAAGTTTTACCTATAAGTGATAAAATTTCAGCCATGATAGCAAATGGCACCACAAAAGAGGAAATCAAAAAAGTAGCATATGAAGAGCATTTTATAGATATGTTTAAAGACGGCATTATAAGAGCTGCAAGAGGCGTTACAACGATAGATGAAGTATTTAGGGTGGCTAAGGTATGAAATTTTTTGAAGTTGAGTATATGGCCAACGGTCGTCGTCAAAAGATGACCTTAAAAGCAAACAATAGGAGTGAAGCTCAGGCCTTAGCCAAAACAAAAAATGCCGGCATAATAGTCAAAGTCGGGGAAACAAAAAATGTTCCGCTTGAAGAACAGTTTGCCGACCTAATGAATAAGGTATCAACATTTGTCGGCGGCTCAAAGATAAAAATTAATAATCTAATAGCGTCATTTCGACAACTAAGCGTTATGACAAATGCCGGCATTTCAATCCATGATAGTATTAAGGAGATATCAAAATCAACCGAAGACAAAAGATTAAAAGTTATATTTGCAACCATAAATGATGATCTCAACCAAGGACAAAGTCTTACTGACGCTATAACCAAATTCAAGGAAGAGCTCGGAGATGTAGTTGTAGCTATGATAAAACTTGGCGAAAGCACAGGCAATATGTCTGAGTCGCTACATAAACTATCAGAAATTTTACAAGAAGTCTGGGAAAATCAAAGAAAATTTAAAAAGGCTCTTAGATATCCAATTATAGTAATGTCAGCCATGGCTATAGCATTTGTTATATTGATGATATTCGTTGTTCCGCAGTTTAGAGAGATATTTGAACAGCTAGGCGCAAATCTACCAACTCCTACAATTATACTTTTATCCATAGAAAGCGCATTGAGTAATTATGGCTTATTTATACTGGCTGGTTTTATCGCCACAATATATGCTATAAAATATTCATACAAGAAAAATGATGAATTTAAATATAAATTTGATAAATTTATGCTAAAGGTTTATTTAATCAACAAAGTTATATTTTACTCGACAATTAATAGATTTAACCTTATTTTTACTGAGCTAGTAAGGGCTGGTATTCCAATTGCCGATGCTCTTGAAACAGCAACTCTAACAGTAGAAAATCAAGATATACACGATAAGCTCGCTACCATCAAGATTGCAGTTTCTAGAGGCGTGTCTTTAACAGAAGCATTTAGAGATACTCAGCTTTATGAGAGTATGCTTATTCAGATGTTAAGCGCTGGTGAAAAAGGCGGTGCGATAGACGCAATGCTAGAAAAGATTACCGACTATTACAAAGCCAAATTTAGTGATTTGGTTGATAATATTTCAAGCTATGTGGAACCAATAATGCTTTTATTTATGGCAGGCATGGTTATACTCTTGGCGCTTGGTATTTTTATGCCTATGTGGGATCTTGGAAATGCCGTTCAAGGGCGATAATAAATAAGAATTTAAGGACATAAATGCAAAATAGTTTACAAGAACGTCAAGTTAGCGCAGATGCGTTTTTAGTGTCAAAAACCGATACAAAAGGGAAAATAACCTATTGCAATATTCCTTTTGCCCAAATAGTTGGCGCAAAAGGAAATGAACTAATCGGAAAACCTCATAATATAGTGAGACATCCTGATATGCCTCGCGTAGTTTTTAAAATTTTATGGGAATATGTAAAAAATAAAAAAGAAGTTTTTGCTTATGTTAAAAACAAAAGCCTTGACGGCTCATTTTACTGGGTATTCGCAAATGTTACAGCTTCGCTTGATCAAAGCGGTAATATTATCGGTTACTACTCAGTCAGACGCAAACCAAACCCAAAAGCTTTAGAGGTTATTATTCCGCTTTATAGGCAGCTATTAGAAGCCGAAAAAAGCGGTGGCTTGGAGGCCTCTTCAAGGCTGCTAGAAAGTGTTTTACAGAAAAAAAATAAAAGCTATGATGAGCTAATGAACGATTTGCAAAGATTATAAAGGAAAAATTATGTTTTTTAAAAAAGAAAAATTGAATTACGACGAAATTTTAAATGTAATTGGACAAGCTAGAAACGGTTTTTTGGAACCAAGGATTTTGCAAATAGATCCAAGCTCCCAAATCGGCCAAATAGCGCTTGGCATAAATGATCTGCTTGACCAAATAGAAGCTCTACAGAGAGAAATGGGCACTTGCGTAAAATCAGCTGAAAGCGGAATAACTTATAGAAATATTTTTGTTGATGGTTTTCGTGGACTTTTTAAAACTAACGCAATATCCATGAGTGAAGGCGTTGAGGGTATAAAAGCTGGACAAAAAGGTAAAACCAGAGGTATACTTTCTGAAAAATTTAGTGAACTTGGCAATGGCAATGACGGTATTTTAGAAGTGCAAAACGATCTTAATCAAAGCATTAAAAATTTAACTAAAATATCTACAATGGCACAAGATACTTCAGTAAAGGCAAACGAAAGCATGTCGGCCGTAAGCGAGCTTAGCCAAAATATGGGCAATCTAGAGCACCTTATCACAGAATCGACCGAAGCTATTAAAAATTTGACACATAGAACAGAAGAAATATCATCAGTAGTAAATTTGATCAAAGATATAGCCGAACAGACGAATTTACTAGCTCTTAATGCTGCTATCGAAGCAGCACGAGCAGGTGAGCATGGACGCGGTTTTGCAGTAGTAGCGGACGAAGTAAGAAAACTAGCCGAAAATACGCAAAAAGCCACAAGCGAAATAGGTATAAATATCCAAACCCTGCAACAACAAACAAACGATTTAAATGAAAATTCCAATAAAATCACACAAATAGCGCAAGTTGCAAGCGTGAGCGTATCTAAATTTAGAGATGCCGTGAATGTATTTAGTCAAGGTGCAATGCAAAGCGCAAAAATATCAAAATACGTAGAAAATAAAACCATCGGCATTATAGGTAAAATAAACAGAGTGACATACTTGCAGACTGCATACGGAAATGTTATTAACGAAAGAGGCGATGACGAAAATATGCAAAAACAGGCACAAAATTTAAGTGCGTGGTACGAGGGTGCAGCGGCATATTTTGCAAACTCAAAAAGCTTCGAAAGAGCAAACATACCAGCCAAACAAATAAGTGACCTTGTAAAATCCAACTTGGAAGATTCAAAAAATGGTTACAATATGGATGATATACAAAAGTTCGTCGATAGATTCATTAAAGTCAAACAAGCAAGCAGTGAAATATTTAAGATAATAGACGCGACGATAGAAGAAAGCGTAAAGTAATGTTATACGAAAATTTGGGCCAAAGTTAAAGCATTTGGCTCAAATTTACCCCCCACCTCTCTTGCATCGTCTTACGTTAAATACCTATATTTTATCGGTTCTATAAAATTTACCAAAACCCATTTTTTGAGAGCTTTGTTTCGTCAAAAACTCTAGAGTAAATTTGCGCCTTCCACAAGCATAATTTGCATTGTAAATTTACTTTGTGCTAATCACAAGCCGCATGTTGCAAACTCTCCAAATTTGACCAAAAACAGCAATCATTTGCCATGTTGCGTCAAATCTCATAAAGGCAAACCAGCTTAAAGCCAGCCTGCCCTCACCTCAAATTTGACCAAATCCCAAAGCAAATTTGGTCAAATTTAAATGCCAAATTTAGCCCAGCAGCCTCTTTGCGCACTCGCTTATGCTTTTACCGTCGCTTCTAGCACCTATTTTTTCTTTGGCTGCTTTCATCACGGTGCCGATACTTGCGCCCTCGCCTAATCCGGCGATGATCGCTTTTATCTCAGCCTCCAGCTCGTCTGCGCTTAGTTGTTTAGGCAAATATCCATTTATGATATCGATCTCTTTTTGCTCGTTTTGTGCTAGATCATCCCTGCCGCCGTTTTTGTACTGCTCGATAGAGTCCATGCGGCGTTTGATCTGGGTTTGTAGGATCGGTAGAACCTTTTCATCGGTCATCTCAATACGCTCATCGACTTCGACTTGTTTGATGACCGAGTTTATGAGCCTTAGCGTATCGCGGCGAAAGTTATCTTTTTCTTTCATCGCAGTCTTGATATCGTCTAAAATTTTCTCTCTGATAGTCACTTTTTCTCCTTTAAATTTAAGTGAGCAAATTATAACGAAGCTAAAATTTAAAGCTAATAAAACCGCCTAAATTTGGCTTGCTTAAGAAAAATGTAGCTATAATTAACCATTCATTTTTAAAAGGACTTGCTTGAGAAGCGACAATCTTTTTGCCTTTGCGATATTTGCTATTACCGCGTTCGGATTTTTCGTTTGGGGCTATCAGTACATCCCGACTCATCACTTTTTGCTTTTCAGTATCGCTAGCATTTTCGGTATCTTTATGGCGTTTAACATCGGCGGCAACGATGTCGCGAACTCATTTGGTACGAGCGTGGGCGCCAAGACTGTCACGATAAAGCAAGCCCTAATTATAGCCGCTATTTTCGAGCTTAGCGGAGCGATATTCGCCGGCGGAGAGGTAACCAAAACCATCCGCGAGGGCATCGTGAGCTTCCCGCAGGAGGGCACCGAGCCGATGCTTTTTGTGCTGATTATGATGTCAGCGCTTTTGAGCTCTGGTATCTGGCTTTTTATCGCGTCTAAAAAGGGTTTACCTATTTCCACGACGCACTCGATCGTAGGCGGTATCGTCGGTGCAGGACTTACGATGGGCTTTACGACCATGGGCGGAGATAAGGCTCTGGCTATGGTCTCCTGGGGCGAGATAGGCAGGATCGCAGTTAGCTGGGTCATCTCGCCGCTGCTAGGAGGCATTCTTTCCTACTTCATTTACGGCTACATAAAGTCTAGGATTTTGATCCCGACTCGCAAATTTACACTAGAGCTAAAGGTGCTAAAACGTGAGCGTAAAGCCTACAAAGAGCGTTATTTACAGGAACTAAAAACAAAACCTGAAAGCGAACAGATAAGAATACTAAGCAAGATCGCGGTCCTTGACGAGGACGACGTCGAAAGCGGCGAACGCAGCGAATACAAACTCGCCATAAAGGCTATGAAAGAGCGCGAAAAAGAGATTGACACGTCAAAAGCCATGCGCAAACATATCCCGATGGTAGCCGGCATCGGCGCGATCATCATCTCCTCGATGATGCTGTTTAAAGGCCTAGCACACCTAAATCTCGACATCGGATTCATCGGCACGATCTGGATAATCTGCGTCATCGGTATCGTCACATATCTCGCCACGCTTGCGATGATAAACGTCATGAAAAAAGATAACGCAGAAAAGAGCACGAACCGCATTTTCTCGTGGTTTCAGATATTTACGGCTTCCTCGTTCGCCTTTTCTCACGGCGCTAACGACATAGCAAATGCCGTAGGTCCATTTGCTGCGATCCTAGACGTACTAAAAACAGGCTCCATAAACGCCACAGCTCCAGTACCTGGCATAGCGATGGTGACGTTTGGCATCTCACTCGTTGTCGGACTTTGGTTTCTAGGCAAAGAGGTCATAACCACGATCGGCAGCAAACTAGCCGAGATCCTACCTACAACGGGCTTTAGCGCTGAGCTAGCCGCTAGTACCGTTATCCTGCTAGCTACTAAGCTAGGTATCCCCGTTTCCTCGACGCATATCCTCATCGGCGCGGTGCTTGGTATAGGTATCCTAAACCGCGACGCAAACTGGAAAATGGTCAAACCTATCGTGCTTGCGTGGGTCATCACTTTACCTATCGCAGGCGGCTCGGCAGCGCTTATTTACATGCTTCTAAAGACTATGTTAGGCTTGTAAATTCGACTATTCGCGAGCCGTAACTGGCCGATTTGTTTTGCCAAAACTTATAAAGTTAGTCTTGATTTTTACCATAAAGTTACAGCAGTGCTCGGCAAATTTGAGCTAGTTTTGTTCAGGTATTATTTAAACTATGGTTTTATATAATTCTAAGCCTTTGGGCTGACTGCTTAAATTTGATGTCTATAACGATAATGTCTGCCTTGCCAACAAAACGACAAATGGATTTTTCACTACAAACTCAAACAATCAAATAAAGGCTCTTGCAACTAAATTTTTATAAAATTTAGCAAGCTATTTTTTATTTAAGTATTCGCAAATTAAATTCAGTAAACGTAATAGAGTAGTAAGGTTTTTACTAGTTAAATCAATAATTTGACGGCTGGGTAAATTTGACGGCTGGGTAAATTTGACGGCTGGGTAAATTTGACGGCTGGGTAAATTTG